>JADEXV010000267.1 GCA_015206945.1 Nostocales cyanobacterium LEGE 12452
CTGGTTCACCGCCTTGGGTGTCAGCACAATGGCGTTCAACTTGAACGGTTTCAACTTCAACCAATCAATCATTGACTCTGAAGGTCGTGTGATTGCAACTTGGGCGGATGTAATCAACCGCGCTAACCTGGGTATGGAAGTAATGCACGAGCGTAACGCTCACAACTTCCCTCTCGATTTGGCTGCTGGCGATTCTGCTCCTGTAGCTTTAACCGCTCCTGCTATCAACGGTTAATTCTGAAGTTTAGCTAAATAAGAAAGCGCCTTCTGGTAACGGAGGGCGCTTTCTCATTTGTATAGGTATAGGTTATACGTCAAACATTCCGAGTGCTAAGGCATAAAAGTTAACTTTTGCACAAACTCTAGGTAAAATACATAAGCCTCATCCTTTTTCTTTAAGATCATGGGCAACACTTTTGGTCATCTATTTCGTATAACTACTTTTGGTGAATCTCACGGCGGTGGTGTGGGGGTTGTGATTGATGGTTGTCCTCCACAACTAGAAATTTCGGCAGAAGAAATTCAAGTAGAATTAGATAGAAGGCGTCCGGGACAAAGTAAAATTACGACACCTCGCAAAGAAGCCGATACCTGCGAGATTTTATCAGGTGTATTTGAAGGCAAAACACTAGGAACACCTATAGGAATTTTGGTACGGAACAAAGATGCTCGTTCCCAAGACTACGACGAGATGGCCGAGAAATATCGCCCTTCTCATGCGGATGCAACTTATGATGCGAAATATGGCATTCGTAATTGGCAAGGCGGGGGTAGGTCGTCAGCGCGTGAGACAATTGGCAGAGTAGCAGCAGGTGCGATCGCTAAAAAAATTCTCCGTCAAGTTGCCAATGTTGAAGTTATCGCTTACGTCAAGCGCATCAAGGACTTGGAAGGTGTAGTCGATCCAAATACTGTCACCTTAGAACAAGTGGAAAGCAACATCGTGCGCTGTCCCGATGCTGAATGTAGCGATCGCATGATTGAATTAATTGAGCAAGTTGGTAGACAAGGTGATTCTATCGGCGGTGTCGTAGAATGTGTGGCGCGTAATGTGCCAAAAGGTTTGGGCGAACCAGTATTTGATAAATTGGAAGCTGATATTGCTAAGGGTGTGATGTCTCTCCCTGCTAGCAAAGGCTTTGAAATTGGTTCCGGTTTTGGCGGAACGCTGTTAACGGGAATTGAGCATAACGACGAATATTATATTGATGAAAATGGTGAAATTCGCACTGTAACTAACCGTTCTGGTGGTATTCAGGGGGGAATTTCCAACGGGGAAAATATCATTTTACGAGTTGCATTTAAGCCAACGGCGACAATTAGAAAAGAGCAAAAGACAGTAACTCGTGAAGGTGAAGAAACCCTATTGGCTGCAAAAGGACGACACGATCCTTGCGTGTTACCGCGTGCAGTTCCAATGGTGGAGGCGATGGTTGCGCTAGTATTGTGTGACCATTTGTTACGGAATCATGGACAGTGTAAGGTGTTGTAGGGATTATACTTTGACTTTCAGAAAATATATTATGTTTCGAGGGTGGGTGTCTGACTCGCCCTTTTTTATCTGTATTGCTATAGTAGCAGATGACACATTTTACTACGTGCGATCGCATCTACTATCAATATGGATAAAGAGTCAGAAAATCGCTTAGAACACTTTGCTGCTTTAAAGTCCAGATACCAAGCAACTCAATATGAAGATTCATTACCCGCTAGTTTGCTGTATCTCATACTACGAAAACTTGACTTAGGAATTGAACTCCTTGACTTAGAATCTAATTGGTTGGGAGAATCTCGGCTTGAGGAGACTTTAGAATTTATCAAGCAAGAACAGCAATATAGATTACAAGAATTCGGAAATCTAGAATTTGAATTCTCCAAATTAAAGTCTAAGTACAAAGCTACAAAGTATAACGGTTCCTGGCGCTCTAGTCATCTGTATTTCATACTTTTGAAACTTGAATCAGGAAATTTACTCACTGATTTAGAAGTTGAATGGCTGAAAGCGACTGGTTTATATGAAACAAATCAAATTGCTCAAGAAGTAAAGCGATTTACTCAACTTAAATTTCAGTACAAAGCTAGTCAATATCAAGACTCATATCCTGATAGTTTCCTGTATCAAATACTAAAAAAGTTAGAGGTTACAGAACGTTTAAGTAATTGTGAATATAATTGGCTGCTGAATAACCAACTCTTGGAAACAGCAGAAATTTTTCAACAACAAGAGTCAGTAAAAAAAACTCATTTTGCTCAATTACGAGATAAATACCAAGCTAATAAATCCCTAGATTTATCATTGTCGAGTCCACTATATCCAATACTACAAAACATTGACGCAACAGATAATTTGAGTGAGTCAGAAATTAACTGGTTAGAACAGCAAGGACTTAATGAAACAATTATCATTGCTCAAGAATTGGAACAAACACGAGAATTTGCTGCTTTGAGATATAAATATAAAGTAACTCGTTATGAGGATTCATCGCCTAAAAGTCACCTGTATAAAATTCTTAAAAGGCTTGAGCTTTCTAATCAGTTAGGTGAACAGGATATTAACTTTCTCAAAAAACGCAAACTGACTGAGATTATAGAAATTGCAAATGAAAAATACGCCTTTACCCTAAAATCTAAGATCGATTTAGGAGAACTACTTAATGAATCAGAAATTGATTGGCTACAAAATAATAGACATGAAGATATTATTATTATCGCTCAACAAAAGCACTTCGCTATTCTCAAGAGAAAATATAGATTGATATCTCTTTCACTTGCGCTAGAGCCATTCTACGCGATCATGGTCAAATTAGAGAAAAAAGAACGGCTAGATCCTAAGTTGGTTTTGCAGCTTATGGAAGAGGAACTATTATCTCCTGGTGGGAAAATTGCTCTTGCGTATTACAGGCTAGAAGCAGAGTTTTATGAGCAGGAATTTCACCGCACTGGAAATAAATGGGATATTCCCACCGCTAGTAGTTATTGGCGCAAAGCAGATGAACCTGAACAGGCATTAAAACTTACTAACTTAGACTTAAGCCAAATTAAAGAAAGCAAGCTAA
The DNA here is from genome assembly GCA_015206945.1 of Nostocales cyanobacterium LEGE 12452. Classification (GTDB taxonomy): domain Bacteria; phylum Cyanobacteriota; class Cyanobacteriia; order Cyanobacteriales; family Nostocaceae; genus Nostoc. Next base: position 3,057 of record JADEXV010000267.1, read on the forward strand.
AGTCAGCAATTTCAGTTACTAGAGGTGCAGCGTTCAGAGATATGGATAAGTTAGCTGATGCAGAGATTTGTGCGAAAAAAGCTATGGAGTATCACCCTGAGAGTCATCAACCTTATACCTTAATGGGTGCTATATGTTATGACAAAAGTGATTATCAAAAAGGAGATTATTGCTATGAACAAGCTATAAAACGCGGTGCTAAACCTGAAGATATAGATGATGAGAGAAAACGAGTAGTCAGGAGTACAAAAGATGAGAATAAACGACATGAAGCAGCAGAATATTTACTGAAAAAAGATTCACAACGATATGCTTGGGCTAAGTCTTATCTCAAAAAACCGTCAGACAATGGTAGATAAACTGCTTTGTATCACCAAATCACCAACCTGAACAGATTTATTCACGGCCAATTTGCCAACTTATCACCAGAAGAGTTTACGCCTTTACTATTCAGTTATTCCGTGAATAATTAATTAATCGTTTTGCTAGTGTCAATCACATATCCTTTAATGATTAGCGTAGAGCTTAAAGGAGAAGGGAAAAGAGTTTGACTCTGTTTCCTTTTTCTTTTTTATACTTTTTTCCTCACCTTGAAATGTAAAATATAAGGCATTGATACAGGATAATAAAAATCAGCTTATAAGTTTTTTAACCAATGAAAACTTTATCTTATAGGTTTGTATCGCATGGATTTTATGACAATTCTAGGATTGGCGGCTGCCACAATAACCACAATCTCTTTTTTGCCGCAGATGTTTAAAACATGGCAAACCAAATCAGCCAAAGATGTTTCTTTGGTTACGCTGATTACATTCATAACTGGTATTTTTTTGTGGTTAATTTATGGAATTTATTTACAATCTTTGCCAATTATTCTTGCTAACGCCGTAACATTGGTTTTTAACTTAATTATTCTATGGCTTAAAATTAAATATAGATAAACTTGCCTCTAACAAACACCTGTGACATCATCTGTATTTGACTCTGAACGCCTTCTATTTACACTCACCGCCCCAGACACCAACGCTATCCCCATAATCTTCGCCTTTCCTAACGAGTACAGCGTAGGTATAACTAGTCTTGGCTATCAGGTGGTGTGGGCAACTTTTGCAATGCGTGATGATGTGCAGGTAAGTCGCCTGTTTACTGATACTCACGAACAACTCCCCAGAACGCCGGAAATTGTGGGATTTTCGATTTCCTGGGAACTGGATTATGTGAATATTTTAAATTTACTGGAATCGTTAGAAATTCCTATTTGGGCAACCTCTCGTGATGATTCTCATCCGATAATTTTTGGTGGTGGCCCCGTTCTTACTGCTAACCCCGAACCTTTTGCAGATTTTTTTGATGTCATTTTGCTGGGAGATGGTGAAACCCTGTTAGGGAATTTTATTGAGGCTTACAAAGAAGTAAGAAATGCCTCAAGACAAACTCAACTCAAAAGACTTGCACAAATACCAGGAATTTATGTACCCAGTTTGTATGAGGTGGAATATCACACAAGAGATGGAGAAGTAAAGTCTATTAAACCAATTTCTCCCGAAATTCCCGCAGTGGTGCAAAAGCAGACTTATCGGGGAAATACTCTATCGGCATCCACTGTAGTCACCGAAAAAGCGGCATGGGAAAATATCTACATGGTGGAAGTGGTGAGAAGTTGTCCAGAAATGTGCCGCTTTTGTTTGGCGAGTTATCTCACCTTACCTTTTAGAACAGCCAGTCTGGAAGATTCGTTAATTCCAGCGATCGCAAAAGGTTTAGAAGTCACAAATCGGTTAGGATTATTAGGGGCTTCAGTTACTCAACATCCAGAATTTGAGGCGTTGCTAGATTATATTAGTCAGCCAAAGTACGATGATGTCCGCCTCAGTATTGCCTCAGTGCGAACCAATACTGTAACAGTCCAGTTAGCAGAAACTTTGACGAAACGAGACACGCGATCGCTTACCATTGCAGTAGAAAGTGGTTCTGAGAAAATCCGCCAAATCGTCAATAAAAAGCTGCATAACGATGAAATCATCCAAGCAGCCATAAACGCCAAAGCTGGCGGATTAAAAAGCTTGAAACTCTACGGAATGGCAGGAATTCCCGGTGAAGAAGCAGAAGATTTAGAGCAAACTGTGGCGATGATGCGTAATATCAAAAAAGCTGCACCGGGATTGCGCTTAACATACGGATGCAGCACCTTTGTACCCAAAGCACACACACCGTTTCAATGGTTTGGAGTGAATCGGCAAGCAGAAAAGCGGTTGCAGTTTTTACAAAAACAGCTAAAACCACAGGGGATAGAGTTTCGCCCAGAAAGCTATAATTGGTCGATTATACAGGCTTTATTGTCGAGAGGCGATCGCAGACTCTCCAAACTTCTCGAACTTACTCGTGACTTTGGCGATTCCTTGGGTAGCTACAAACGTGCTTTCAAGCAACTCAAAGGACAAATCCCCGACTTAGATTTCTACGTCCACGCCGAATGGTCAACAGAACAAGTATTACCCTGGAGCCACTTGCAAGGGCCTCTGCCACAGTCTACACTACTAAAGCATTTGGCTGATGCTAAAAGTTATATCAATCCATCCCCAAAAGAATTACAGCCATTGACTTCATAGCTGAAAACTTGATGCAAAACACAGCTGAGTATTACTGCGCTTATTGCGGCGAACCGAACTTAACTTTTATTGATTTGAGTGCTGGAGGACAGCAATCTTACGTTGAAGATTGTCAAGTTTGTTGTAACCCAAATATTTTGTATGTGCGGGTTGATGAAGATACCCTAGATATCGAGATTGATACCGAATCCGAAAGTTGAATTTTAGGTTTTTCTTTCCATGCTGCACTTTAAACATTCCTCAATCATTAATGCCTCACCAGAAGTAGTTTGGAAATTTCACGAAAGGCCAGATATTTTGCAAATCTTGAATCCACCTTGGCAACCAGTCCAAGTGGTTCGTCGTGAAGGAGGACTGAACGTGGGCGCTATCACCGAATTTCGCTTATTTCTCGGCCCATTACCCTTAACTTGGTTAGCGCGTCATACCGAATGCGAGAAATATCGCCTGTTTACTGACGAACAGATATCTGGTCCCTTTGAATCTTGGGTACATCGACATGAATTTGAACCGGAAAATGGCAAAACCAGATTAACTGATGCTATTTCCTTTTCTATGCCTGGTGGAGGAGGTGTTGAATTTGTCAGTGGTTGGTTAGTGCAAGCGCAATTGGAAGCAATGTTTCGCTACCGCCACTATGTGACTAAAGGAGAATGCGAATAATTATAAACTAATCGTGATTTAGTTTTCTAGGATGATTCTCTTGTAGTGAATGGCTCCAAAATTTTAGGATACTAGGAGCCATAATTATCATTTTATCTTTCTTAATTTTGACGATAAAAATCAGTAAATTTTTTAATTTAAATTAGATTTATTTGAAATAATAAATACTATTTCGCTAATTCTCAAGTGTTTTCTGGAAAGCTTGAAAAGTTCCTACCTTAGACTTATTTGTACTTTAGTACTAAAGACAGATAGCCCTAATTCATGGGTTAAATATGATTAAGTAATGTAATTTAATTGTTCAGTAAAATATGCAATGTAAAATGACCTAAGTGATGTAGCACAAAATGCATACAATAGCAAAGACCGTAACGCTTTAGAGTTGATATTTAATCCTCAGTATGAACTTTAGAGCGATCGCTTTCTAGCTTACATTAGTTTGGAATCTCAACAGCTAGAGCGTTTGCACGAATTACTCCACTTCATTCCCTACTCTTGCCACTAAATTATGTTACTGTGTTTTCCCCAGGTTTCGGCTGTTTAGAAAGTACCATATTAAAAACATTAGTTTCTATAAATACTAAGGGTTGCAGTACTATTACTTGTATTATCCAACCTCTAAATCAAAAACAGTTTTTGGTATAGCGGTTGTATGTGTAATAATAGTTAAAGTATATTAATATTTCTAAACATCTTAAAGTGCTGGCACTATCCAATGCAAACACTTACCACTAATAGAGTTTTTTGACTCGTGGTTAGTGCTTTTTGTGCTGACTATATTTATTTTAGGAATTTTCACCTGAATACTAGGCGGATTAAAAGCATGATTCAATTAGAACAACCACCCAGTCATCAAATAAAACTGACTCCAGTGGTGAAAAGTAAATCTCAGTTTAAAGGACTTTTCCTTGCTATCGCCATTGTTACTGCATGGGTCATTAGCCTGAGTTTATTATTTACCTTTGACATTTCCAAATTAAAACTTTGGATGTTATTGCCTAGTATAGCTTGGCAAACATTTTTATATACGGGATTATTTATTACATCTCATGATGCTATGCATGGGGTAGTATTTCCGCAAAACAACAAAATCAATCATCTTATTGGGACATTAACCCTATCTCTTTATGGTCTTTTACCATATAAACAATTATTAAAAAAGCATTGGTTGCATCACCAAAATCCAGCCACTCAAATAGATCCCGATTTTCATAATGGTAAACACAAAAACTTCTTTGCTTGGTATTTCCATTTTATGAAAGGTTACTGGAGTTGGGGACAAATTATTGCTCTGACTCTTATCTATCAATTTGCTAATCGTATCCTTCATATAGCCCATGCTAATCTAATAACCTTTTGGGTGCTTCCTTCGCTTTTAAGTTCATTCCAATTGTTTTATTTTGGTACTTTCCTTCCACATAGCGAACCAATCGAAGGCTATATTCAGCCTCATTGTGCCCAAACTATTAGCCGTCCAATTTGGTGGTCATTTATTACGTGCTATCATTTCGGCTACCATGAAGAACACCACGAGTATCCTCATATTCCTTGGTGGCAGTTACCAGAAATTTACAAAGCAAAATAGTTCTTGTTTTTCTAATAAATAAGTGGGCGTAAATAATTAAAGGTTTGTAGTCAGCGTCTCCAGCCTCTAAAATAAGTCTGGGGCTGCTTACTAAGAACAAATTTATTCTGCTTATGCCAATTAATAATTCTCGTCTTGTTACTTATAGCCCTGCTTATACAATCGTTCCCACTTACGAGTGCTTTAATCGCTGTAGTTACTGCAACTTTCGCAGCGAACCGGGTAAAAGTCCGTGGATGAGTCTTTCAGATGCAGACAGTATTTTAAAACCACTTCAAAACAAAAAAGTCTGTGAAATTCTCATACTTAGCGGTGAAGTGCATCCAAATTCGCCAAAGCGTCAGGCGTGGTTTGGGCGGATTTATGATTTGTGTGAATTAGCGCTTTCAATGGGGTTTTTACCACACACCAATGCGGGGCCACTGAGTTTTGAAGAAATGCAAAAGCTCAAGCGTGTGAATGTTTCGATGGGGCTGATGTTGGAACAGTTAACGCCAACATTGTTAAATAGTGTACATCGGCACGCACCGAGTAAATTACCAGAAGTTCGTTTACAGCAATTGCAATGGGCGGGAGAGTTGCAGATTCCCTTTACAACTGGATTACTGTTGGGAATTGGGGAAACAGCTGATGATTGCTGGGAAACATTAACAGCTATATCTCAACTACATCAACGTTATAACCATATTCAAGAAGTTATCTTACAACCTCATAGTCCAGGATATCAGCAAACCTTTGATGCACCACCTTTTGACCCTCATCAGTTACCAGAAGTAATTGCTAAAGCACGTCAGATTTTACCGTCAGATATTACTATTCAAATTCCGCCGAATTTAATTAAAGATGACCGATGGTTACTCGCTTGTATCGAAGCTGGTGCGCGAGATTTGGGTGGAATCGGGCCAAAAGATGAGGTGAATCCCGCTTATCCTCATGTTCAAGAACAGGCATTAAGAGAAATTTTACAACCTGCGGGGTGGGAATTGGTAGCTCGCTTGCCAGTTTATCCACAATTTAATAGTTCGTTGTCGAAAGAATTACAAACAGCGGTGAACCGATCGCGGGATGCTATGTTATTGGTTTAACAGATTGGGTGCGATCGCTACCCAAGAGCGATTACTTTACTACTGATTACCCAGAACGTATACATCTCCCTTGACTTTGCCCAGATTTGACAATGATCAACGATCAGGAATTCCTTCATGGTGCTGCGTTTTTGCGGCTAATTGATCATGGAGAGCGCCTCACAATAACTCATGCATCTTCGATACATTCATCCATTTATCTAGTTGAAACTGAGATTAGTAAATCAGCTATTCTCTTTAAGGTTTCTAAAAAACCCAAATCTGCATGGTCTTTTACCTTCAGTAGTCAAGAAGAATTAGCCTTGGATACTCTGCATAGTAAATACCAGGGTATTTCAGTATTTTTGGCATTTATCTGTCATAAAGACGGTATCTGTTGCATCTCTCAAGAAAGGCTTTGGAGTATATTGGACAAAAATACTGGTATTGCTGGGCAACACATATCTGTGTCTCGAAAGACACATGGTAGCTATCATACAAGTGGCCCAGGTAGACAACAGATGGATCAGACAGTGCCTCAAAATGACTGGCCTCGTGTACTTTTTTCCAATTAGGACAACACCGATGAGTAAGATAGATATTGCAACGGATGGATATTGTATTAATAAAGTTATTGACAAAGTTAAAAGCAAAATTGGGGATAAAGCAGCAGAGCAATTAAAATACACTGCTGTTGAGGTAGTCCAGAATTGCGTTCATTTTTACTCCACAACTTTTGGTTCTGGCGATGTTGGTGCTATCGGTACAGGTATTGTGAGTCAGCCTCACAAGGGAAAAATAGCTGATGGTACTACCGGACTCATTTATGGCAAAGTCCAAAGCGGTAAAACCAATACTACCATTGCTACACTGGCACTTGCTCAGGCTAACCATTTCCGTTGCTTCATTGTGTTGACTTCTGATAACACATGGTTAGGTAAACAAACTGCTGATCGTTTTGTCAATCAACTGAAAGGTGGGCCTGTTGTATTTAATTGGGAAGAATGGAGAAATGATCGACCAAAAGACTTTGCTGAAAGCAAATTGCTTCCCTATATCAAAAAAAGAGGAATTGTTTTAGTATCTACAAAGAATGTGCGCCATTTAGATAACCTTCTTCAGGTTCTCAAGTTTGCTAAAGCTAGTAGTGTACCCACTCTAATATTTGATGATGAAGCTGATAATGCTAGTTTGAATACAAACGAAGCAAAACAGAGTAAAAAAGGTAAAGTTACAGTTCCAGATAGCTCAATTTTTGTCAAAATTGGCGACATTAGGAAAGAGGTAGCTAATCATATATATTAGGACTTACGCATTGACAAAAAAGATGATCTATGTTTTCTAGAAAATGCCATCACCGCTAAGGTTTGCAAAAATATGCTCACGTACAACTAATGTGAACATATTTCGTTGTACTTCGTACCAATT
>JADEXV010000498.1 GCA_015206945.1 Nostocales cyanobacterium LEGE 12452
CCTAGCTGTTGGCGCAGCCTCTTGTACAGAAGTGCTACTCCCCTGCCTCTTGTCCCCATTCTCTAACTAGTAATCGTCCCAGTTAGAGGTGAACTAGGACTGGCGTAATCTTTAATAGGCATTCTGCCAGCAAGGTATGCTAGACGACCGGCGACTGTTGCTAAATTCATGGCACGAGCCATTGCTGCTGGTTTTGGAGAAAGAGCGATCGCACTATTAATCAACAAAGCATCTGCTCCCAATTCCATTGCCTGAGCGGCTTCTGAGGGTGAACCAATACCAGCATCTACCACCACTGGCACACCTGCATTTTCGATGATTATTTGGATATTGGCAGTTGTTTTCAATCCTTGTCCAGAACCAATTGGTGATGCCAAAGGCATGACTGTAGCACAGCCTACCTCTTCTAAGCGCTTGGCTAACATGGGGTCAGCATTGATATAGGGCAATACTGCAAAGCCTTCTTTAACTAGTTGTTCTGCTGCTTGCAATGTCCCAATTGGGTCTGGGAGTAAATACTTAAGGTCGGGTATTACTTCTAACTTTATAAAGTTATTATCTTCTTGCCCCAACAATTTTGCCATTTCTCGCCCCAAACGCGCTACCCGAATCGCCTCTTCGGCAGTTTGACAACCTGCGGTATTGGGTAACATCCAGATTTTCGTCCAATCTAAGGCTTCCGCTAAACCTTCATGTCCAGGAGCCTTGGTTTGTACCCGTCGTACTGCTACGGTGACAATTTGACAATCGCTGGCGACGACGCTTTGCTGCATTTCCTCAATACTGCGATACTTACCAGTTCCCGTCATCAAGCGGGATTGGAAGGTTTTGCCAGCGATAATCAGTGGGGAGTCTTGAGTGGGAAGTGGAGATATAGCAGAGTGATGTCCGTTAGAGAAATTGGCAGAGTGAGTCAGCATTGGGGTGGAGGTAGATGACTTGGACTGGAAGCGCGAATAGTGAAAATCAGCAAGTAGGGGGTCAGATTTTTGTTCCAAGATTAAATCGGCAATCAAAGCGGCTGTTACGGGCGCAAGTAGAATTCCGTTGCGGTAATGACCCGTAGCAAAGGTTAAATTTTGACAGTGACTAGTGCCCAGGATGGGTAATTCATCAGGGGTGGTTGGGCGAAATCCCCACCAAAATTCCTGGATGGGATAATGCTTTAATTGCGGATACAGGCGGATGGCACCTTGTAGTAATTTTTGAATACCTTCTGGAGTATTGTTGGGCATAAAGCCAACGTCTTCACTGGTTGCGCCAATAACCAAACGATCGCGTCTTGGTACGATATAAATATCCTGCCCGAACAAAACCCGCTTCAAAGGCAATTCCGGCGAAACTTCTGGTATCCGCACACTCAGCATTTGTCCTTTTCTGGGTAGCACAGGTAGCGGTAACAATTCATTTGACCAAGCACCTGAAGCTAAAACATAGTGCGCGGCGCGAATTATTCCAGCATTGGTTTGCACGCCAACCACTTGTCCCTGCTGCTGTAAAAATCCTTCTACTGTAATGCCGTCTCTGAGTTCAACACCAACAGACTCAGCCGCCGTCCGCAATACGTGAGCTAGAGCTTTATTATCAACTTGCGCGTCTTCAGGATACCACCAGCCACCAACTACCTCGGCTCCCAATCCTGGCTGATATTGATGAATTGCCTCTTTGTTTAACCAGTAAGCCGGGGACTCTTCGCTAG
>JADEXV010000268.1 GCA_015206945.1 Nostocales cyanobacterium LEGE 12452
ATGAATTATTAATACAGATTATTTTGGTTATAGATTAATATTTGAAGCAACATGTATGTTTTGTTGTGGTAGCTTTTTATATAAAAATAACGATATTAGAACAAATCAGCCAGTAAAGTATACATTAATTTTTTCTTGTTTATTATTGGCAGCAACTTTTTTATATACTCCTTTAATATTGCCCTATAATCGAGAAGTATTAATAGGATTAATATTAGGAATTATAATTATACCTTTGCTAATAAAAATTAAAAGAACATATTTTGATGAGTTCTTTGGCAACCTATCTTACGGATTATTTTTATCTCATTACTTAGTTATTTTTGAGTTTGAAAAACTAGGGATAACCTGGAAATTAAAATGGATTTTGCTAATGCTATTATTTTCTATATTTCTTTCAGCAATAGGTTTTTTCGGTTTTGAAAAGCCAGCAATTGCTTGGCGTAAAAAAATTAGAAATCAATATAATTAAAGAATATTGATCGACAGAAGACCACGCTGCTATTAGTAAGCAAGGGTATACGGCAGGGCATAAAGTTTGAGTATAATCAAATTAATATTTGGTTGTATCCAGCTTCTTATTTCACCATCTCCCTCATGTTTACACTTATATAGACTGTAGACTTGGATATTTCATTAGATTTAATCTGACGAATCTTAATTCCGAATTACGCTGATGTTCCAACCATTGTAAAACCCGATTCCATGCCCAGCAAGGGTCAGAATCTTGTACTTGGCGCTGACAATTTTGTTTTTAATAAAATCCGCCAAAAGAATTATTAGATGTTAAGTTTGGCTGTAAACATAACTACTTAATACTGAGTTACAGTAGCCGCGATGCTTTTGCTGACTAATATTGTGATTTATTACTCTACATGTACGTGCCATTTTTATTACTTTAGATGTATGAACTTTAACTCAAGGTAAATCCTCTGAAAGAGAATATGTTAAAACCCTTGACAGAGAATAACAAATTTTCTTTTGGCTACAACATTAGCTATTACAGTAATACTCCAAGGAATTACCAGGAATGTCTGCAAGTGTTTTGCCAGTACGTAAGTTTTGTAAAGGTCAGATAGTAAGGTTTATGGGTGGGGAAGGCATCATCAAAAACTACCGCTTTGAGTCAGGTAGCTGGGAATATTTGGTGGAGATGCCTATGGGACCGAAGCCAGAAATGGGGCGGGTTGGTTATGAAACCATGATTTGGCTATCTGAAGTAGATATCTCTTCACTGAAAAATAGTTTTTTTCAAAAAGTGTTAAATCTGGAACAAAAAAATCTTACCAAAGCTTGTTAAAAACTTATTAGAGTTACTTTTTTGTAGAACATGGTGAGGATGAATGATCATTAATTTAGAATACTTTGCCTTTTTTGTCCTGCTACTGGTAACGCTGCTATTAGCAATTAAGCAAATGAGCGTTGCTTTGGATGAAGTAGATATTGAGCGCTTTACTCTCTGGACAGGTATTGCTTCTGTCATTGCTGGTTTACCAATAATATTGTGGTAGCTTCTCAGTCAATACCATCTTCTCTATTGCAATAATTTATTTTGGACAAGTAGTAAAAACAAGCTAATCTGTTCACTTTTTTGGACTTCCAAACAATACGACTCCATCCGTCGAGTATCCTAGCAGCTAGAATATTTTTTTACGTACTACTCTGTTCGTTTTTCCTCCAACCATTGTAAAACCCGATTCCATGCCCACCAAGGATCGGGGTCTTGTACTTGACGCTGGCACTCTTTGCTGCTCAAATAACCAACATGACCGCCGTACTGAGTGAGTAACAAATCTATTGCGGGATTGCGATCGCAAGCTTCTTCTAATTCTGGTATGATCGCTGGGTCAAAAAGTGGGTCATCCGCAGCATATAAAATCAAAGTCGGTTTCGAGATCTGCGGCAATATTTGTAAAGCACTACTGGCTTGGTAATATGCTTCCACAGAAGGAAAACCAAGTTGCTTAATTACCAGTTCATTATCAAAACCCCAAATACTGTTCGCCCGTTCAATCGCTTCTGGGTTAAGGCTTCCAGGATGGGCATCATGAATCCGCCATGCCAGTTTTTTTAAATTTTGGGCAATCCCTGCTTCCAAATATCTGCCAAAGGGCTTTGTAACTAGATAAGATAGCGATCGCTCCGAATCTAAACTCGGACAAATCACCATACCACCGCCAATATCGCTATCTTCTAATCCTAAATCTCCATCCTCCCTAATCACCTCGCCAGCTACCTTCACCGCCCAGAGTGCCAACTGTCCTCCTAAAGAATATCCTGTAAACCAAAATTTACCCGGACATCCCATCGCCTTAGCAGCAGCGGCAATGCGAACAAAATCTTCCCCCTCATACAAACCATCAGAAGTTAAAGTCGGGGACAATTTGGCGGTTTTCCCGTGGGCCCGCCAATCAAATAACACAATCGCGTATCCTTGAGCGTAAGCCTTACGTCCTAGCACTCTCAAAAACCATTCCGTCTCTAACTCTCCAGTAATGCCATAAGTCCCGATAATCGTGCTGTGAGCATTTTCCGGGATGGCAACCAAGCCAAAAATTGGCACACCTTGGCCACCAACAAAGATTTTCTCGTGATAAGACGGTTCTGGGTCTTGAACAGTACTTTCCCAGTTACGTTTTCCCCACAAAGCGGTGTATACAGTCATCATCACACCGTTTTGTAAAAACCAAGACGGATTGTAGGGGGGAGTATAACACATCATAGACTATAAGATTTCGTGTAATTGAGTCTTGATTTCACAGTCATTTAATCTTAATATTTATGTAAGATTTAGAAACTTTTTTAGAATCGATTCAAAAATCTTTGTATCTATCAAAGGTTGTTAATTATCCTTAATAAGTAGCAATAATTTTAAAGAATGCCGAGGATTCTTGTCATAGACGATGACCCAGCGATTTCAGAACTAGTTGCCGTCAACTTGGAAATGGCTGGCTACGATGTTAGTCAAGCTGAAGACGGCATCAAAGGTCAAGCGCTGGCTCTCCAGCTGCAACCAGACTTGATCATGCTCGATTTAATGTTGCCCAGAGTAGATGGGTTTACCGTTTGCCAACGCCTGCGTCGCGACGATCGCACCTCTGAGATTCCCGTGTTAATGTTGACGGCTTTGAGCCAAACTCAGGACAAGGTGGAAGGCTTTAATGCTGGCGCAGATGACTACCTCACCAAACCTTTTGAAGTTGAAGAACTGCTGGCGCGGGTGCGGGCACTTTTGCGGCGTACTGACCGGATTCCTCAAGCCGCAAAGCACAGTGAGATTCTCAACTATGGCTCATTAACCCTCGTTCCCGAAAGATTTGAGGCAATATGGTTCAATGAGACGGTGAAATTGACTCACTTGGAATTTGAGCTACTTCACTGCTTGCTGCAACGCCACGGTCAAACAGTTTCTCCCAGCGAAATCCTCAGAGAAGTTTGGGGCTACGATCCTGATGATGACATAGAAACGATTCGAGTGCATATTCGCCACTTGAGAACCAAGCTAGAACCAGATCCCCGCCATCCCCGCTATATCAAGACAGTGTATGGTGCTGGATACTGTCTTGAATTACCTGGTGTACCTCCATCCAATGAAGGGGCTTCGGTAACAGTCGTTGAATAAAATCACGCTAAATTCCCTTATCTAAGCTATCACTTAGGCAAGAACTCTCTTTAACTCTTATTCCTTACCGCTTAGTTAAGGTTATTAGTGGCATTTAGCAGTGTGTAGAGATGTTGCAATACAACGTCTCTACAAGTGCATCCCTAAGATTTTAAAAAAAGCGTTTTTTGTCAATGAGTCAAAATACTCAAATTAATTTGAGTGAAAATGATAATCGTGTGATGGAGAGGAAGAGGATGTGATTTTCAGTCACACTCCTCTGCCTCTTTTTGATTATCATTATTTTCAAAGTCTTTGATAGCTTAAATATTATATGAAAAAGTTATGAAAAAGTATTGTAACGACAGAATAACTTTGTCAAAAACGTGCTTAATTCTTAGGTAAATTCAATTATGAAACTGAAATAAGTTACAAAATTGGAGTTAAGAATAATGCGGTTTTTTATAAAAAGTTATTTGGTGAGTATGTTGGCTGGAGTTATAAGCTTAGTGGCGAACCAAGCTTTGGCAGTAACGGGACCAGGAGCTACTATGAAGAATTCCTTTCCCAAAGACAATTCATGTTTAAGCACTTCGAGTTATGGGGGAATTATTAATAACTGTAGTTACAGTGTTGAAGTTGTAGGAAGCCTGCAACTATCAACAGGTTCTCACCCAACGTCAATCTCTATTTATGGGAATAATAGCTCGTGTCAAACACTTTCGATTAATGGTGTTGGAAACGCAGCCTTCGTTGGTCCTATAATTTACACTACTTCTGGGCCAAAAGTTTGGCAAACCCTGAACCTTGGCGATCTTTATGTCTATGAGGGCACAGGTCCAATCTTTTCGTGTTCGCTCGAAGCTGGTGGGGTTATAGGCAATTTTACAGGACAGTAAGGTTCGTGAAAGCACTTGAATTTTTGCCTACATAACATACGCATGATTGAAAGCTGTTGGGCAGCGGCAGTCATCGATGAGAGGTTAACAACAAATGACAAAAGTGCAATTACCTTAACCTCTCACCGATGCTATAAGCGTAATCGATAGGCAAAATATTTGATCTCAAGGGTATTAGTCTAAAATCATATAATAATTACGAATTACTAATTATTTTAATACCTTGCAATAAACTACGACTGAGCGTGCCAGTCTTGAGCTTGTTAGCGGATAGACTGTAATTCTTCAGGAGATATTTTATCCAAATTTTTTAAAATAAAACTCATCCTTCCTTGAGACTTTAACTTTTGGCGGTGGGCAAGCTGCTAGGGTAATCGGAATCGATACCATGTAGCCGTCATTGAATTTATTAAATTGTAGTGCGATCGCGCTGTAATGAAACAGCGCGGTATTTTCCCAAAGAACGTTTCTACTTATTTCCGCACAACAACCCAAACCGAACTAACCCGCGCTCATAACCGCGACGCATCAATCCCAGCGATAATGCCCCTTGAATAGTAGTCCAACCGGCATTGAGTAAGCCCCAAAGTGCTTGGGGAGTGAATGCCGAATCAATGACTACATTCCAAAAGGGGGCGACGGCGGTTGACCAATCGGCGGTGCGAATATTGTTTAATGGAAGTTGACGTGCGATCGCTTCATACTCTGGTAAAGAAATCACATAAGGCAAACAATACACCCGATAAATATCCTGCAAATGCTTTTCCTCATCCGCTGTCAGTGGTAACTTATCAGTCGGTCGATGACACCAAGTCACCATAATTAACTTACCGCCAGGTTTCAATACCCGATAGCACTCCTGAAGAAACTTAGTTTTATCTGGCATGTGTTCGCCGCTTTCCAGCGACCAAACCAAATCAAAAGAATTGTCAGCAAAGGGCATTGCTTGAGCATTAGCGACTTGAAACTGAGTTTTCAGACTCAAATTCGCCTCCATTGCGCGTTCCGTTGCTCTCGCTGCTTGCACAGGACTTAAAGTAATCCCTGTAGCTTTAGCATTAAACTTTTCTGTCAGGTATAAAGAACTACCACCAATACCACAACCCACATCGAGAATATTTTCTGCTGCTTGTACCCCCGCCCAATTGAGCAGTTCTTCGATTAAATCAATTTGAGCTTGACGACGGTCTTTTTTCTGGCTGCCATCGACACCATAGTAGCCGTGGTGCATGTGTTCGCCCCAAATCTGTTCCCACAGACCAGAGGAAGCATCGTAGAACTGCTGAATTTGCTGGTAAAGTGTTGCACTCATGAAAAAAGTAGTATTGAGACGAAGTAGAATTCAAAAAAAACATACTGGTAGGCTACCATGTATGTTTTTAATTAAATAAGGGTATTTTTACTTCCAGGGAAGGTAAACCGAGATTTATCCTCTTGAGAAAAATTTCTCAGTTTTACCTTAATAAACTTTACTGAGTCGAATTTATGTCAATTTTCCCAAATAGGGCTACAGCTTAAAGTATCTGGCAACCCATTTTAAATCTGACTTTTTGAATTTTGAATTAATTATGACCGTTTCTCGCACAGTTTGCCTGGGATTTTTAGCTGTCATCACTATAGGAACACTCTTGCTGATGATGCCTTTCTCAACTAGCGATGGTACTTGGAACGACCCTATTGTGGCGCTGTTCACCTCGACATCCGCAGTTTGTGTTACTGGCTTATCAGTGGTTGATCCTGGTACCTATTTTTCTTTTTGGGGTCAGTTGTTTATGACACTGTTGGTTCAGATTGGCGGTTTGGGCTATATGACAAGCACTACCTTTCTGATTCTGCTAATTGGACGCAAGTTTGACCTGCGACAAAAGGTAGCTATTCAACAAGCTTTAGACCGACCAGGAATGAGCGGGAGTGCCCAAGTTATCCGTTCAATTATTGCCACAACTTTAATTTTTGAAATTACAGGGATATTCTTACTTCTACCAGCTTTTATTCCAAAATATGGTTGGAATCAAGGACTTTGGTTGGCAATTTTTCATAGTATCAATGCTTGGAACAATGCTGGCTTTAGTTTATTTAAAGATAACTTAATTGGTTATCAATCTTCCTTCTTAGTAGTCTTCACCATTAGCATATTGATTATCTTTGGGGGAATTGGCTATCAGGTAATTTTGGAAATGTATTTTTGGTTGCACGATCGCATCCTCCAAAAAAATCATAACCAAATATTTTCCCTAGATTTTAAAGTTGCAACCAGTACAACTATTATCTTATTAGTAATAGGGACAATCGCCTTTTTCTGTATAGAAATCAGAAACCCTGAAACATTTGGTTATCTAAAGTTTCGTGACCAGATATTAGTAGCTTGGTTTCAATCAGTTACTCCCAGAACTGCCGGTTTTAACACTATCGATATTGGTAAAATGACTACCGCTGGTCTATTTATTACAATTGCATTGATGTTTATTGGTGCAAGTCCCGGTGGCACAGGAGGAGGTATAAAAACAACAACCTTGAGAGTTTTGACCAGTTGTACTAAAGCGATTCTCCAGGGAAAAGAAGAAGTTTTATTGTACGATCGCAAAATAGCAATAAATTTAATTTTGAAAGCTGTAGGTGTGTTAGTAGGATCGATAGGGACCGTGATTTTAGCCACCATTTTAATTAGCCTCACAGATCCAACATTGGATTTTATTCAAATTTTGTTTGAAGTAGTATCAGCCTTCGCCACAGTGGGGCTTTCTACGGGCATTACAGCAAGTCTCTCTACAGCAGCAAAGCTGATCTTAATTGTCACGATGTATGTTGGAAGAGTAGGTGTTTTGCTACTAATGTCTGCTGTACTAGGAGATCCCCGTCCTACTAGAATTCACTATCCTGAAGAGAATTTACTCGTGGGATAGTTAGGGAGAGGGCATAGAAAGTGCGAAAGAAAAAATAACCAATACCCAAACTGATAAAATATACATCTAAGGCAAAAAATAAAATTTTTAATTTAAGCTATATAACCGTTTTTTGCCCTAAATACAGGGAGCCATAATAAGGATAAAAAGGGTGAATCTGTCATCATTAAGTTTTTTTCGCAGTTTACGTAAAGATAACCAGCAATTTGCTGTAATTGGGTTAGGTCGTTTTGGTAGGTCTGTCAGTTCCACACTGCACAATTTTGGTTATCAAGTGCTGGCAACAGATATTGATGAAAAACGAGTTTCAGAAGCATTGACTGAGGGAATAGTTGGTCATGCCTTGCAACTAGACTCTACAGAACCAGCCGCACTCAAAGAAGCTGGAATTTTTGAATTTGATACTGTAATTGTAGCGATTGGCAACTACGTTCAAGAAAGTATCATAACCACCCTAAATGTGAAAGAGGCTGGTGTTCCTCACGTAGTTGCTAAAGCTTCTAGTGAAGTTCACAGTAAACTGTTGCGCCGAGTAGGAGCAGATCATGTTGTTTTTCCTGAGTATGAAGCGGGTTGTGCCCTAGCGCGTACTCTTACAAAACCAGCAATTCTAGATCGGTTTGACCTCGACCCAGATAACAGTATTGTAGAGTTGATTGTGCCTGATGAATTTCACGGCAAAACCATCACCGAACTTCAACTTCGTAACCGCTACGGTTTAAATTTGTTAGCAGTAAGCCATGATGGTAAATTTCAAATTAATCCTGACGCTACCAAGCGTTTAGAGCGTGGTTCAGCGATGGTTGTTATTGGTTGCAATAAAGATATTAATCGTTTGCCAATTTAAAAAAATAGAGACGTGATTAATCGCGTCTCTACAGGAGTTATTCAATTTTAGATTTTAGATTTTCCTTCAATTCAAGTTGCGCTTACAGCGCACCACAGGTGCGATTCAAAATCTAAAATTAGCAGAGTTAGGAGTGATTTATTTATTCCTAACTCTAAGTTTTTTATTGTCCGACACTCGTTGACGTAGATTGGGATTCAACTGAGCCAGGGTTCGCAGGCATTTCTGATTGATTTGGCGTCTGTGACTCAGGTGTTTGTACTGTAGAATCTGAACTCTGAGAAGGAGTAGCAGTTTGACTGGCTTGAGGTTGCTGTTGCCCACTTTTCTGAGCAATTTGCTGCATTAACTGCTCAATTTTCTGGGTTTGTTCAATGTTACCTTGCTCACGATATTCATTGTGAGCGCGTTTCAAGACTCCACTGGCTTTTTTGAACTCGCCTTGATTATATAAAGTTACTCCCAAGTTATAGTAAACTGAGGCACTTTTTGGATTTAGGCGAATCGCTTGCCGATAAACAGAAATAGCCTCAGGAGCTTGACCATGCATTGCTAGCAAATTTGCCATATTGCTGTAGGCTGCGGCATTTTTAGGATCTAGCTTCAAAGCTTGGCGATAAGTAGCGATCGCAGGCTCGATTTGACCTTGTTGTTGCAAAGCGATCGCTAAGTTAAGATAAGCATTGGCATTGCTGCTATCTAAATTAATTGCTTGCTGGTATGCAGCGATCGCTTCCTCTAACTTTCCTTGTTCGTACAGCAACAAACCCAGATTATACAGCGTTGCCACCCTTGTGGAATCTATCACCAAGCTCTGGCGATAAGCCGTAATTGCTGCATCTTTTTCTCCTTGTCGGTGCAACACTAACCCCAAGTTGTAATAAGCTTCGCTAGAATTGGGATTAACTCTTATCACCTCTGTAAATTCTTGTAAAGCTTCATCCAGGCGATTTTGCTCTATAAATATATTACCCAGATAATTTCGTGCTGCCCCAAGGTTAGGATCTCGCTGCAACGCTTGGCGAAAGGCATATTCTGCACCTTTTAAGTCTTGGCGGTTATAGCGCGTGACTCCCTGCTGGAAAAAGCTAGCTACTTCGAGATCCTGAGAAATTGCAGTTTCTGCCAGCAGCTTGCTAACTGGGAAATTAGTAATTGTCGGTGCAGCCAAAATCAAAAATGCAGAACAGCTACCGAGTGTCACCTGACAAAATAAATTTAACCAATGAGAAAATAGGTATTTTTCAGACATTAATAGCAGACCTGTACTTATTTTTAACCCCTTATAAGTCAGAGTACCCACCACGAAAGAAAAAATTCTCAATTTCCAACTTTTAACTCCTAACTCTTGTAGAGACGCGATTAATCGCTTCTCTACTTCTAATTCTTGTACAGACGCGATTAATCGCGTCTCTCCCCACTCCCCACTCCCACAGCTGACGGTAAAATTAGCATGGCATCACCGAATGAATAAAAGCGATATCCAAAAGCGATCGCTTCGTTGTATATATTCAATAATCGTTGTCTGCCAATTAGGGCACTTACCAACATCAACAAACTAGAACGCGGTAAGTGAAAATTCGTAATCAAACCATCTACCACCCGCCATTGGTAGCCGGGATAAATAAACAAGTCTGTTTTTCCGCAAAATGGTTGTAAATTACCCGATTGAGCCGCCCCTTCTAAAGCCCGTACTGCCGTTGTTCCCACAGCAATAATTCGACCGCCAGCAGCTTTCGTAGCGCGGATTTGCTCTACTGTAGCGGCAGGAACTTCAATCCATTCTTCATGCATCTGGTGGGTAGTTACGTCCTCTACTTCCACAGGGCGAAATGTGCCGACACCAACGTGTAGCGTCACAAAAGCTTGATTGATTTGGCGATCGCGCAACTTTTGTAATAATTCTGGGGTAAAGTGTAATCCTGCCGTCGGAGCTGCGATCGCTCCTGGTTGTTTAGCATAAACTGTCTGATACTGCTCATCAGCAGCTTCTGAGGTAGTGATGTACGGTGGTAACGGTACTTCCCCAAATACCTCTAACAGTTGCACCAAAGTCTTTCCCTCTGGTACATCAAATTGCAACAAACGCCCCCCAGTAGCTGCGTCTGTTTCTAGAACCGTAGCCGTTAGCTGGGGGCTGGGGACTGGAGAAGAA
>JADEXV010000269.1 GCA_015206945.1 Nostocales cyanobacterium LEGE 12452
CTGCTCCCCTGCCCCTCTTCACCCCATCTTTAACTTTCGATCTAAATAGGTGGACATTTAAGAATATTATGAAAGTCTATTTGTCGCTGCTAGTATTCAACAGCTAGGAGCGTACAATAAATGTAAATAAGTACATGTAGGGATCGTGTCGGGATCGTGGGCAATTGCGACTAGTAATTGTTCATAATCGCTGGTTTATCGGCAAAACTTCTAAAGCCATTGTCTAGTCAGTTATATGAAAAATGCGATTTAAAACTTAAAGCTGTTACTTTGGTGCTATTTCAGGGAAGTATTTAACTGTGCCCTTGAAAATTTTTCAGCGAATTAGCCCAAATAATGAATATAACTACTTTACAAAGCTTTAGACAAAACCAATTCAAAGCATTCAGAGTATATAAATCTATGAATATGAGAGAGAAAACTACCGAAGCGGAAAATACACCAGCCGATAAGGTAGAAATTGCTGTCCGCCTAGACTCCGAGTTACTAGAGCAAATTCAGCATCTCACAAATGACCCAAGTAAAGTAATTGAAGTAGCGATTCGCCAGTGGTTACGGGGTGAAATCCTTAGAGATGATGAGCTAACGCGCACGCCTGTGCGTACCCCTGTTCCTCCTCGCGGTGAATGGAACGATTGACCCCATTAGTTAAGTGTCAATGCAAGTAAAAAAAAGTAAAGTTTGCCAATCTGGTTTTCAGAACACCAAAAAATAACCAATCAAACACAAAAAAGCTGTAAAAATTTATGTATAAATTTCAGCGGCTTTAGTAAAATTACGGTCGGATACCCTTTGTCTATCCAACTCAATTAATGACTATTACTGCCAATTCCCAATTGTCAAATGTATTTTCCCAAAATCTGGAATCTATTACCAGTAAGACTGATGGCTCATTACCAACTTTAGGAGCCGAGTTAGTTTATACGCAAGATGGAGCAGGGCGCTATCTGACCTTTTGTTGGCAGTACAGCGAACTCCTGGGGTTAAATACTGAAAAAATAGTTGACGAGCTGAACCAGACTCAAACCTTTGCCCCTGTGGATAAGGTTACTTATTTGGAACGATTGCACCGAATTTTGACAAGTTTGGTGCCAGAAAGGTTTCAATGTTGGTTTAGCTATCAGAAAGAATTATTTGAGTTGGACTTAGTGATTAGTCCGATTATGCCGAGTTTGGGAACCACTGCCACTAACGTTTTAGTGATGGGGCGCTTAGTACAAGCGACACTCAACAAAAAACAAACGCGCATGGCATCAAAAACGCCTACACAAATAGAGTTGGCTTTACGTTCACAGCAACACCAAAAATTGGTAAATCGCATTACCAGAAATATTCGCCGGACATTGGATTTAGATATTATTTGGCAGCAAACAGTTGACAGTTTGGGGAAAGCACTGCGGTTAGAGCGCTGCATTATTTGTCCTTATCAGCCCTCAAGCTCAAAAGTGCAGGTGAAGGCTGAGTATCGCCAGCCAGAACTCAAATCAATGCTTGGCTCAGACATAGATGTAGCTTCTGAGCCTGCCTTTGCTCAAGCCTTGGCAACCCTAGAACCAGTTACGATGGAAGTGCCTGGATACAAAGAGTCTGGGCGGCAGAAAACTTTAGTAGTTGCGACTTGCTATCAAGATCAAGCTAATGGATTGGTTGCCTTGAATTGGCAAGATGAATGCTATACATTAACAGAATCGGAATTAGAACTGGCAAAAGAAGCAGCAGATCAATTGGGAACTGCGATCGCTCATGCTACTTTATATGAAGAATTAGAAATAGCGCGTCAAAAAGCCGAAGAAGCTTCCCGTCTTAAAAGTGAGTTTCTAGCTAATGTATCCCATGAAATTCGTACCCCCCTCAACGGTATGATTGGCTTTTTGAAGCTGATTTTAGAAGGTATGGCAGACGATCCAGAAGAACAAAATCAGTTTTTGACAGAAGCTCACCAATTATCGATACATCTGCTGAATATCATCAACGATATTTTGGACATTGCCAAAATCGAAGCTGGGAAAATGGAGCTAGCTTATGCGCCAGTCAAGCTAGATGAGCTATTCAGTCATGTAGAAGGTTTCATGCGTCCCCAAGCAGAAATGAGAAACCTTAGCTTTCGGATGCAAATGCCTGCTACCTCTGATGAAATCATTGTCCAAAGTAACTATCAACGGTTGCTACAAGTGATGCTCAATTTGGTAGGTAATGCCATCAAATTTACCCATGAGGGTGGCGTTACCGTCAGCGCCGATTTAGTACTCAAAAAGGCTAACTTTCAAGATCAGCAATTTCCTGGCATGGTAAGAGTACGTGTGGCAGACACTGGTATTGGTGTTTCCTTAGACAAACAAGATAAACTGTTTCAATTATTCTCTCAGGTGGATGGCTCCCGCACTCGCCAGTACGGTGGCACAGGCTTGGGACTGGCAATATCCCAAAAGCTAGTAGAGGCAATGGGCGGCGAGGTACATTTTTATAGTTTGGGCGAAGGACTTGGCTCAACAGTCACATTCACCGTGCCACTATATCAACAACCAGTCATGGTTTCGTCTAATGATAGCGACTCAACAAGTAGTGCTGAATGTTGAGTGCTGAGTTTAGATACTTGGCAATACTGGGTTTTGAGTTTTAAAGTTTAAAGTTTTTTAGTAATTATTATTTAATAACCATATTAGGCATGGGACAAAACAGTTCCGAGTTCTGAGTAAGGAATCTTACTCAGCACTCAGCACTCATTACTCAGCACTCAACATTCAGCACTCTTGAGGAGTATTGGGAAAAAACCTTCCTTGTCTTCACCTTTTGGCGTTCTCTTCAGTACTTTAACCGCTAAAGTAGAGTAGGAGGGCTTGCACGAGAAATTGTTCAGCTAATCTAATATCAAGTTGCTAAAACCAGCAGTGCTTTAGTCAAAAGTCATAAAAAACTGACGCCTGACAATCTAGCGGCAATTAGATTTAGGATCGATTTAACAAAGCTGGAAAATAAAACTTTGGATAATGGTTAATGAGTAAGGGTGCATTGGTTACAGGGATCGTTATTATTCAATGCCCCATGCCCCATTCCCCATGCCCATCCCTAACTTAGCAGGTCTAAACTATGGAACTCACAATTGACAACGTTGAAACAGTCTTAGATGAAATGCGCCCTTATCTTATGTCTGATGGCGGCAACGTGGAACTCGTAGAACTCGATGGCCCTGTTGTCAAACTGCGGCTGCAAGGTGCTTGTGGTTCTTGTCCCAGTTCTGCAATGACCCTGAGAATGGGTATTGAGCGCCGCCTTAAGGAAATGATTCCCGAAATTGCAGAAATTGAGCAAGTGGTGTAAAAGTTAGGAGTTAGGAGTTAGGAGTTATGAGTTTTCAATTAACTCCTAACTCCTCATTCTTAACTCCTAACTATTTCTATGTCCCATCCTCTCTACATTGCTTTTATCTGGCATCAACATCAGCCGCTGTACAAATCCCCTGGCAGCGGCGTTTCGCTATCTCCGAGTCAGCAATACCGTCTCCCTTGGGTACGTTTACATGGCACTAAAGATTATTTGGATTTGGTATTGCTTTTAGAGCGGTATCCTAAGTTACACCAAACGGTGAATTTAGTTCCATCGCTGATATTGCAACTCGAAGATTATATTGCTGGCACTGCTTTTGACCCTTACCTCACAGCCAGCTTAACACCGGATGAGCAACTTACCCAGCAACAGCGGGAATTTATTATCCAACACTTTTTTGATGCCAATCACCATACGCTGATCGATCCGCATCCCCGCTATGCCGAGTTGTATTACCAAAGGCAGGAAAAAGGACAAGCCTGGTGTTTAGCAAATTGGGAATTGCCAGATTATGGCGATTTGCTAGCTTGGCACAATTTGGCTTGGATCGATCCGCTGTTTTGGGATGACCCGGAAATTGCTGCTTGGTTAAAACAGGGACGGAATTTTACTTTAAGCGATCGCCAGCGCATTTATTCCAAACAGCGAGAAATTCTCAGCCGGATTATTCCCCAACATCGGAAAATGCAGGAGTCGGGGCAGCTAGAAGTTACCACCACGCCTTACACCCACCCGATTTTACCCTTGTTAGCTGATACTAATTCTGGTCGGGTAGCTGTGCCTAATATGACGCTACCAAAGCAACGATTTCAGTGGGAAGAAGATATTCCCCGCCACTTGCGGAAAGCTTGGGACTTTTACAAAGACCGTTTTGGACAGATACCTCGTGGTTTGTGGCCTTCGGAACAATCAGTAAGTCCACAGATACTTCCACATATTATTAACCAAGGTTTTAAATGGATATGCTCAGATGAAGCTGTCTTAGGGTGGACGTTGAAACACTTTTTTCATCGGGATGGGGCGGGGAATGTGGAGCAACCAGAATTGTTGTATCGACCCTATCGCCTGCAAACCGCCGAGGGTGACTTGTCAATTGTGTTTCGCGACCATAGATTATCAGATTTGATTGGTTTTACTTATGGTGCAATGCCAGCAAAACAGGCAGCAGCCGATTTAGTAGGACATTTGCAAGCGATCGCTAAAATGCAAAGAGACAGTCATAGCGAACAACCTTGGCTAGTTACCATCGCTTTAGATGGGGAAAATTGCTGGGAATTTTACCCCCAAGATGGCAAACCTTTCTTAGAAGCTTTATATCAAAGTTTGAGCGATGAACCCCACCTCAAACTCGTTACCGTCTCTGAATTTCTGGAAGAATTTCCAGCCACAGCCACCATCCCCGGAGGACAACTACATAGCGGTTCTTGGGTAGATGGCAGCTTCACCACTTGGATCGGCGATCCCGCCAAAAATCGTGCATGGGATTATTTGACAGAAGCAAGAAAAATGCTTGCAAGTCATCCCGAAGCAACGGAAGAAAACAATCCTGAAGCATGGGAAGCATTGTATGCCGCAGAGGGTTCCGATTGGTTCTGGTGGTTTGGTGCAGGACACTCCTCAAATCAGGATGCCATCTTTGACCGATTGTTTCGAGAACATCTGTTTGGTATTTACAAGGCATTAAATGAACCTGCACCGCCCTATCTCAAGCAACCGCTGGAAATCCACGAAGCACAGGGAAGTCACACCCCACAAGGCTTTATTCACCCCGTCATTGATGGCAAGGGTGACGAACAAGATTGGGACAAAGCTGGACGCATAGAAATCGGTGGGGCGCGGGGGACGATGCATAACAGCAGTGTTATCCAGCGACTTTGGTATGGGGTGGATCACTTAAATTTCTATTTGCGGTTGGACTTTAAAGGTGGCGTTGCACCAGGGCGGGGTTTTCCAGCAGAGTTAAATTTGCTGTGGTTCTATCCAGAAAA
The DNA here is from genome assembly GCA_015206945.1 of Nostocales cyanobacterium LEGE 12452. Taxonomy (GTDB): domain Bacteria; phylum Cyanobacteriota; class Cyanobacteriia; order Cyanobacteriales; family Nostocaceae; genus Nostoc. The sequence continues at coordinate 5,313 of JADEXV010000269.1, forward strand.
AACAATGGTTAACAGCCCAATTCCCTTGGCAGATGTACCAGATGCAGCCCCACTTAATTACCATTTCCACCATCTTTTAGAAGTTAACTTGCTGACGCAATCGATTCAGTTTCGGGAAGCTGGAGACAATTATCAATGGCATCCCCGTTTCAGCCGCGCTCAAGTAGCTTTAAATAATTGTTTAGAGTTGGCAGTACCGTGGGCAGATTTGCAAGTTCCGCCAGATTATCCCCTACGCCTGATTTTGGTGCTTGCAGATGAGGGGCGTTTTTCCAACTACTTGCCAGAAAATGCTTTGATTCCCATTGAGGTGCCTTAACACTTAATATTCTTGGTGTTATACCATTCCACTAAAAACCTATTAGGGGCATACAAATGTACGCCCCTACAGATGATTCATTGTGTTGCAAAGATTTTTGAAAATTATATATTTAATTTTTCTAGTCCTAAATACATTTAGCTATATTCAAACTATATATTTAGACTTAGGTTTGAGAACGGAGAGGGGGGGATTCGAACCCCCGTTAAGTTTCCCTAAACAGACTTTCCAGGTCTGCGCCTTAAACCACTCGGCCACCTCTCCAGGTGTCACAAGTTACGATCATACTATAGAATCCCAGAAAATGCAAAGATAAAGAAAGATATTCTAGATTGAATCTGATAGTCCTAATCCCAAAACGCAAATCCAGATGTCCCGTACATACACAATTAAAGTTCGCGATCGCGCCACTGGCAAAACACACACCCTACAAGTGCCAGAAGACCGCTACATCCTACACACTGGCGAAAAACAAGGGGTAGAACTACCGTTTTCCTGCCGCAATGGAGCTTGCACCGCTTGTGCTGTAAGAGTGTTGTCAGGAGAAATTTACCAACCAGAGGCGATCGGCTTGTCGCCAAATTTACGTAAGCAAGGTTATGCCTTGTTGTGTGTGAGTTACCCCCGTTCTGACTTGGAAGTGGAGACGCAAGACGAAGATGAAGTCTACGAACTCCAGTTTGGACGCTATTTTGCTAAGGGGAGAATTAAAGCGGGTTTACCCTTAGATGAGGAATGAAGAAGAATTCAGGAGTCAGAATTCAGAATTCAGAATTCTGTCTCGATAAACAATTTAAAATCACCGAATTTCTGATGTCTGTAAATTTTGGTGACTGGTTACGAAAAATAGCCATTTTGGCTTGCTTATTGCTCTTGGTGAGTTGCCAAGGCAAAAACCAGCTGCCAAACAATGAAGCCCAGGTGAAAGTAGCACGGGTAGTTAGTGGCCAAAGCTTGGAAGTGTTAGGTATGGCTGAACAACCAAATTTGATTTCCCAAGTGCGGTTAGTGGGTGTTGATGCACCAGATTTGCGACAGCGCCCTTGGGGGGAAGCAGCAAAAGAACAGTTAGAGAATCTAATTGGTGGTGTAGAACAATCGGTAACGCTGGAGTTTGATTTAGAAGCAAAAGACAAAATCGGGCGAACTCTAGCTTATGTGTGGAAAAATAAGGTGTTGTTGAATGAAGAATTAGTCAAACAAGGAAATGCGATGTTTGTGGGGCGATCGCCTAACCATAAGTATGACCAGCGTTTAGAACGTGCCCAACAATGGGCTAGACTCATGGGGCAAGGAATCTGGAACCCAGAAAAACCCATGCGCCTTACTCCCGCCGAGTTTCGCCGCCAAAATCTTTAATTAGTGCTGAGTGCTGAGTGCTGAGTGCTGAGGGGGAGAGTGAGTAAGTGAAGAAGTAATAACCAATGCCCAATGCCCACTTGCCCTGAGCGGAGCCGTTCGCGTAGCGTCTCGCAGAGAAGGGATGCCCAATGACAAATGACAAATGACAAATGACAAATGACAAATCTACAAATTTTTCTAGATATTGCTACAGAAGCGGCCTTAGCTGCTGGTGCGATTTTGCAAGGTTACTTGGGTAAGTTAGAAGACGCAATTATTGAAAAAGGACGCCCTGGTGATTTAGTCACTGCTGCTGATAAAGCCTCAGAGGAGTTAATTTTAGAAATTTTGCGTTGCCACTTTCCCCAGCACTCGATCCTCGCTGAAGAGTCAGGGAAATTAGGTAATCAACAGAATGAGTACCTCTGGGCAATAGATCCTCTTGATGGCACAACCAACTACGCTCATCAATACCCTTTTTTCGCCGTTTCCATTGGGCTGTTAATTAATGGCGTTCCCCAGGTTGGTGTAATTTATGACCCATTTCACAATGAGCTATTTCGTGCTGCTGCTGGCTTAGGAGCAACGCGTAACCGTCAGCCTATCAAGGTTTCAGGAACATCTGAACTGAGTAAAAGTTTACTAGTAACAGGATTTGCCTACGATCGCCGCGAAACCTCTGATAACAACTACGCAGAATTTAGTCATCTCACTCATCTTACCCAAGGAGTTAGACGTAGCGGTTCGGCATCGCTAGATTTGGCCTATGTTGCCTGTGGGCGTGTTGATGGTTACTGGGAACGGGGACTTTCTCCTTGGGATATTGCCGCTGGGATAATTTTGGTACAAGAAGCCGGGGGCAAAATCACCGCCTACGATAGTACTGCTGTCAAAATTGAGTCTGGTAGAATTCTTGCCACAAATAGTTATATTCACGACTCCCTCAGTAACGAACTTTTACGGGTTCCACCACTGTCAGCTTGGGTGTAGCAGATGGGGGCTTTCTCTACGACTTTGGGTACACTAAAAGCAATCTAACTGCTCCTTTGGTGCAAAAACTCTATATGTCTTTCAAAATAGATCGTGGACTATTTAAATATGATTTCATAGATCATCACGCAATCCTGTGCGTTCCAGTTGATGCCGATGTTAAAGAGATTCGCAAACGCTATCTCCAAGTCGCCCGTCGTTTGCACCCAGACAGTAGTCTTACTGAAACTGCTGCTCAAAAACATCTCGGTAACGAATTGTTATCAAAGCTAGTTAACCCGGCTTACGAAAAACTTGCTGGCGATCGCACTCGCACGGAATATATTCTAATTTTGTCGCAAATTGGCAAGCGTCTGGTACAGGAATCGACTTCGGTAACTCTAAATACCGACTTGGCTAAACAGTTAGTTGAGGCGGCTAATATCGATCATTTTTATAAAACTGCGATCGCGAAACTAGCCCAAACTCAATATGATTCTTTAGAACAAGCGCTGCAAGTGATTGCCCAAGCTAGTGAGTTGAATTTAGTGTATTTAATGCGGAGCGCGGGCAAAGCATCTGCCACGACGCCATCTGCTCAACCCAAAGCCCAATCAGGTACGCCTCAGCCTAATACACCAAAAAATACACCACCAACACCAGCCCCACCAAAAGAAGACTTGATTGTAGAACAGTATATTCGTCGCGCTCAATCTTTGATTGACAAAAACCAATTTGCCCCAGCCAAAGTAGAGTTGCAAGAGGCGCTGAAGCTAGAACCAAAAAATAGTCGCTGTCATAGCTTAATTGCAATGGTGTATTTGAAGCAAAATCAGCTAAAAATGGCCAAAATCCACTTTGACAACGCTCTAAAATTAGATCCCGGTGACGAAACGGCTCTACAATGGAAACCTAAAATAGATAAGGCTTTAGGACAACAACCTAGCGATCAGAAGGTGACTTCATCCCCCAATAATGGAGATAAGCAACCAGAGAAATCTGGTAGTGGTTTGTTCGGTGGTTTGTTTGGTGGGAAGAAAAAATAATGGTGTATCAACCAGCAGCGGGAGCCAGGGATTTATTGCCCTTGGATGTGGAGAAAAAACGCTGGATTGAAGATCGGTTACAGCAAGTGTTTCACCGTTGGGGATATCACAGGATTATCACCTCGACTTTAGAACGGATGGATACCCTGATGGCGGGGGAAGCAATCCAGCGTCAGATGGTGATTCAACTACAACAAAATGGCGAAGATGATGAATTAGGGCTACGTCCAGAATTAACAGCATCTATTGCTCGTACTGTTGTGACTCGGATGGCTGGTGTCACTTATCCACAACGGTTGTATTACAATGCCAATGTGTTTCGCCGCACTTGGGAAAGTAGGCATAATCGCCAGCAAGAGTTTTATCAAGCTGGGGTGGAATTGTTAGGTGCTGGCGGATTACTGGCAAATGCCGAAGTACTGCTGTTAGTAGCAGATTGTTTAGCAGCATTGGGTTTGCAGGGATGGCATTTAATTTTGGGTGAGGCGGGAATTACCCGATCGCTCCTGAGTGCTTTTCCTGCTAATTTACAAGATCGAGTTCGCAGTGCGATCGCTCATCTTGACCGCATCACCATAGATAATTTACCCCTAAGTGACAAACTGCGCGATCGCGCCCAAATCATCATGGATTTGCGTGGGCCAAGTGCAGATGTGTTGCAAAAAGTTAGTAGTCTGGATTTAGATGCAGAACAGCGAGAGGCAGTGAATAACCTCAAATCCCTAGTAGAATTACTAGAATCAGAGAAAAAATTTCCGTTAATCCTCGACCTCAGCTTAATCCAAACCATAGATTACTACACTGGTATCGTCTTTGAAGTTGTCAACGATACCGAATCCCAAGCCAGAGTTTTAGGGCGTGGTGGTCGCTATGACCAGCTTTTGGGGCTATATCATCCTCAAGGAGAAAATATTCCCGGAATTGGTTTTGGATTAAGCATCGAAGATTTATACCAAGTTCTGTTGTCTACCCAGCAATTACCACAGGAAACTCCAGCGAGTGACTGGTTGGTAGCACCAGAGACAGCTAGCGCTAACGCCGCCGCCTTTGTCTACGCGCAAAAACTCAGAGATTCTACTGATTTGGTGCGAGTAGAAATTGACTTAGGGGGAAGAGATGCAGAGGCGATTCGCCAATATGCAAGCGATCGCGGCATTGCCCAAATTGCCTGGATCAAAGCTGATGGCTCACCAAAAATAGAACCATTGCGTTAGTGGGTATAGGGAGTGAGGCAGAGGGGCAGTACTTCTCTACGAGAGGCTGCGCCCGAAGCGTAGCTATGCCGCAGGCTTTCGGCTACGCTCAGTAAC
>JADEXV010000011.1 GCA_015206945.1 Nostocales cyanobacterium LEGE 12452
ACCTTGGGTCGCCAAAAGCAATTCTATCCCAGCGTTGAGCATGAATTCTTATTGGATTTTCCACTCTCTCTTGCACCCTCAAATCCCTGACCCTAGTAGTTTACTTCGACTTGTGTGTACACCGTAGCCTAAAAGGAGAGAGACTTTAAATTTTCTCCCTTTCGGTATCGGGAAGGGGGTTAGGTTTTTCCAGATGATGTGAAAAGTCAGTATTTAATATCAATCCAAAGATTCCATTAACTCAATACACTTGTGCATCTGCTGGCGCATGGTTTCCCGATCGGCATGAAACCTTCGTCCATGACCTGGTAGTACCCACTCAAAAGAGTAATTAGCCAAGTTACGCATTGATTTAGTCTGTTCTGGCCAAGAATACCAGCAGACATCGTGGAATCCAATCAGTTGGTGCAAGCTTTCTGACCAAGCGAGATGATCGCCAGTGAAGAGGAACTTATTTTTGTAGAGTAGGGCGGTTTGTCCTTTGGTGTGACCGGGAACTGGAATAATTAATAAATCTGGTGTCAAAGTAAATGGTTCAGAACCAGTTAGCTGTATTTCTACATTGCGAGTATCCGCAGTAATATCATCAGCATGGAGGATGCGATCGCACTGAAAATGCTCGGCAAATTTTTGATGATCTGCCACATCATCCTTATGAGTTAGGTACATATAACGAATTGACCCCATTTCTTCTAAACGCTTGACTAAAGGCGGCGTAAAACGGGGAGAATCCACCAAAATATTACCTTCTGGAAGTTGAATTAAATAGCTAGCAGCACCGTAAGATTTTTCAGAATGATAGCCACAGTGGTAAACATTTTCCGCTACTAATATTGGAAACTTTTCTTGAGCAAGTTTGATATCTTTTGGTTTTTCAACTGTGCCAATAGAACTAGTAGGACATGCCAAAAGTGCTTCCAGCGCTGCTAATCTTTCTGCCTCATTCGATGGTTGATGATAAACAGCCGATTGGTCATCAAGATCATAAAATACTTCAGGAGCCATCCAGCGACAGGTATCACAATCAATACAGGTACTATCTACATAAAAATCGCCGTTGACATTTTGGGGACGACGCTGATTTAAATGAGCCATATTAATCCTTTTGCTTCCAGGCGCTTACTGGGGAGCGATAAACCTTATATCCATACGCTAGCAAAAGTAACTTGAGACTGTAGGCACCACTAGAAGTAAATCTGCTCAAAAATATAAAAACTCGTGAAACCCAGTAAGCAGAAATTGGGAAAACTGAACATAGACACTATCTATTGATATATTCCCAAATATGCTTTACTGTTCTAATTCTAGTTGTCCAAATCCCTTTAACCCTGATGACAATAAGTTTTGCATTAAGTGTGGACAAACACTTACACCATTATTTAGAAACCGTTTCCGAGTAATACGACTTTTGGGTGAGGGTGGATTTAGCAGAACTTATGAAGCTAGGGATACAGATAAGATAGACGAACCTTGCGTAATTAAGCAATTTGTTCCTCAATTAGAAGGATCGGCTGCACTTGAGAAAGCAACGGAATTATTTAAGCAAGAGGCGAAGCGTCTGTATGATTTGGGAGAACACCCACAAATTCCCCGTTTGATTGCTTATTTTGAACAGGATAAGCGGCTTTATTTGGTGCAAGAGTTAATTGAGGGGCAGAATTTATTACAAGAATTGCAGCAGCAGGGAGCCTTTAGCGAAGAAAAGATAAAACAGCTTTTAACTGATTTATTACCTATCCTGAAGTTTATCCATGAACGCGGTGTAATTCATCGAGATATCAAGCCAGAAAATATCATGCGTCGTCTGGATGGCAAGCTAGTATTAATTGATTTTGGTGTTTCTAAACAAGTAACACGAACTATTATCGGTCAAATAGGAACAACAGTTGGCACTCAGGGATATGCACCAATCGAGCAAATGCGTGGTCAAGTTTTTCCTGCAAGTGATCTTTATAGTTTAGGTGTGACTTGCATACGCCTACATACTCAACATTTTTCTTGTGAAGGTTCTGATAATCTTTATGATGCAGTGAATAGTCGTTGGCTTTGGAAAGAAAATTTACCACAAAATACAAGTATTTGTTCTCACTTAGGGGAAGTTTTAGATAAGTTGATTCAGGATTATGTTAAAGATCGTTATCAATCTGCTGATGAGGTACTTGCAGATATCTGTAATATTTCAAAGCCAATACCAAATATAGACAATATTTCGATACTAGGAACTTGGTGTGGTAGCTTAGGCAACAAATATAAATTTGCTACCTTAATTGTCGATCATTACTCAAGTAAATCATCATTTAATGGAACTTTGAGTGTTAGAGACTTGAGACATGGGACTTCTCATATTAAAATTCAGGGTGACTTTAACCATGAAATAAATCAGGTTACTTTAAACGAAACTAAAGTAGTTTTAGAACCTTGGTTTGGGTACTGGTCACTTGGCAAAAATCAAGGAACTTTATCAAAAGATGGTTATAAAATGTCTGGTAAGGGTCAAGATGGACGTGAAAGCTTATATTTGTGGTCATTCATTAAACTAGATTACACACATTTGATAGATTTGCTAGCAGCAAACAATTGGCAAGAAGCAGATAGAGAGACTGGGACGATTATGCTCAAAATTGCTTGTAGAGAAGAAAAGAATTACCTCACTTCTTCAGCTATTAAGAATTTTCCTTGCCAAGACCTCCGCATGATTAACAAATTATGGGTACAGTACAGCAACGGTCATTTTGGCTATACCGTCCAGAAACGCATTTGGGAAAATTTAACCTGCGATTGGAAAAAGGTAGGAAATCACTTAGGTTGGCGTTTTAATAATAGCTGGAAAGAATATTCTGACCTTACTTCTAGTATTCATGCACCAGAAGGAGCATTTCCTACTTTTTGGGGTGGAGAAGGAAGAAAGTTGATATTTGGTTATTCGGGCGCTTGGGAGGATTTTTTCTCCCTTGTTAGGGCTTGTAAATTGTAAAATTTAGTAGTTAAGCAAAACTGGCTATGACTGAAATTGTATTTCTCGTTGAAGATGATCCAGATGGTGGTTATACAGCTAGAGCTTTAACCGAGTCAATTTTTACTCAGGCTGACGATATAGAAACACTACGCGAAATGATCCGTGATGCGGTTCACTGTCATTTTCCTAATGAACAAAACCGTCCCAAAATTATTCGGTTACACATAGTTCGTGATGAGGTAATAGCTTCTTGAAGCTCCCACGAGACTTATCTGGTTCAGAATTAGTTAACGCTCTTGCTCCTCTAGGATACGAGGTCAGTCATCAAAAGGGTAGCCACATTCGGTTAACTACTCAACAGAATGGTGAGCATCATATCACAGTTCCCGCCCATGACCCGATTAAAATTGGCACACTTAACGCCATACTGAGAGATGTTGCAGCTCATGCTGGTTTCACTCGTGACGAATTACTTGCGTTGCTTTTTCCATAGCTATTAAAAATGGATAAATAGGTAGGTGTAATTAATGCTTAATAAATTCATTTATGACTGAAACTTTACTCGCGTAGTCATAGCCCATCGTAGACATCGCAAATCAGCAAAACTCAAATTATTATGTATATTTTTTAATTTCTGAAAATGCGATCGCGCCCCTTTACCAAACGCGATCGCTAAATTTTCCATCCCCTAAGCTATAAAATGCAACTGATTGATCGCTGCATTAATTAGATTATGGGTAACAGGAAGGCTATCCACGACCATCCCCAGACACAACAGCATCATGTAGGAGATGGAATACAAAAACAACTCTCTAGCGACAGTGCGATTCTCTGGATTTTGCAACAAACGCCAAGATTTGTGGATAAATAATCCTCCCAGACTTAGGGCGATCGCAGCATAAAGAATTCCACTCGCGCCCAAGGGATAAACCAATAACACGGTTGCAAATACTGTTACCAGCGTATAGTACCAAATCTGCTTTACTGTTGCGGTATCACCTTCAATCACAGGTAGCATAGGTATCCCGACCTTTGCGTAATCGTCCCGAATCATCAGAGCTAAAGCCCAGAAATGGGGTGGTGTCCACAAAAAGACGATGGCAAAAATTAACCATGCTGACCAGCTTAATGTGCCTGTGACGGCAGCCCAACCCACTAACGCCGGAATTGCCCCAGCAGCCCCACCAACAACGATATTCTGGGTGGTGTGGCGTTTTAGCCAGTGGGTATAGACCAAAATATAAAAGACTATGCCAGAGAAAGCTAGCAGCGCGGCTAACAGGTTGGCAAATACTGCCAGGAGTGTAAAGGAAATCGTCGCCAGTGCGATCGCAAAAATTAGAGCATCGCGTGGCTGCACCTTACCCGAAGGTATGGGACGATGGCGCGTCCGCTCCATGTCATAATCAATATCCCGGTCATAGACACAATTAATCGTCTGGGCGCTTGCAGCAGCCAAAGTGCCACCAGTCAGAGTTACTAGCAACAGCAATGGGTCTACTTCTCCCTTAGCGGCAATCCACATACTCCCAGCTGTGGTGATCAAAAGCAACGGAATAATCCGAGGCTTGGTTAGCTGGTAGTAACTTTGAATTACCTGTAAAAATGTTTCGTGGTGGCGAGAGACATTAGTCTCAATCATTTTGGCTCTGATTCCTTATTTTTCAACAACTTATATGCAGCCCCCGCTCAAGGTGGCTCTTTCAGGCAAATGAAACACAGATTTTCTGCACCTGCGTGGGTCGCAATACTCGCCGTTGCGGCCATAATTTAGCACTGAGTTAGGAGAGACGCGATTAATTGCGTCTGTACAGGAGTTAGAGGTTAGAAATTCTTCCTTCCGCTACTCCCGCTATTCCCTCACTCCATACTCAGCAGTCATTGCTCAACACTGTGATGTCGCGGCTAGTAGCCCAGTCACGCAGTGCAAGAACTGTGAAAACCACCAAAGTACCCAGCAAAGCAGCTCCTATAGCTTGATGAGAGACGGTGAGAGGCTCAACTTGGAGGTGTAATTTGAAAGTGGCGAATCCCAACAAGATTTGTAAGGTTAACAACCCACCAGCTATATTTGCCAATCGCCGTAAGGCTGGATGTAGTGCTGGTGTCCGCCAACAGATAAATACCATTGCCAAGGTTGCCACTGTTGGCGGCACCAAACCAGCAATATGGCTGTACATTACCGTACAAAGTTGAGAACCGCCGAGGCATTGGTGTAGCGCCCAGCGAGAGCCTACCAAAGCACCTAGCAAACTTTGCAGGTAAACCAGAACAGCAGCAGTTAAACCGACCCAAGGCAACTTACCAACGGTTCCAGTTCCCTGATAGGGAGTGAGTGCTGTGCCGATAATCAGGAGGGTGCTAAAAAATAACAGCGCCGTTCCTAAGTGGGCGGTAACGATATCAAACCGCAATAGTTCGGTGACGGTGAGTCCCCCCAAGATGCCTTGGAAGACAATTAAAAACAAGGCGAATGTGGATGCCCAAGGCAGCCATCTGGGTAAGAAACGACGATGCCACCAGGACAAACCGAAGAGTGCGATCGCGCTTACACCAATTAAAGCTGCATCCAATCGGTGAAACCACTCCAGGAACACCTGAAGATTCATTTGCTTGGCTGGCACCAGTTCGCCATAGCATAAGGGCCAGTCTGGGCAAGCAAGTCCAGCATTCATCACGCGGGTGGCACTGCCTATTGCCATCAAAATTAAGGTGGCTATGCATATTTTCCACACCAAGCGACGAATCATTTCCTTGGGCTTTTGCTGCTGAAGAGCCGCTTCATTTTGTTGTTGTAGGACAAATTCGCTCATTAACGATACCTTCTGCCCGCTCTTGGTGGATCTGTTAAAATTTTCAATTTTCTTTTAGCGTCCTATCTCCACCCTAGCGTATAGGCTAAGGGTTTATAGATTAGCACTCACTTATACTTTGAATCACTCCAGAAAGGTTTTACCTGAAGCTTTAGGTATTTTTCAAGATGTCAGAAATCGATTAGTCACAATTAATTTAAGCATTCTAAATTTTTCCTTAAACTTTTTCACTGATTTGAATCTATTTTGGGCGTTGTATGATAGTAAACTCCTACTCAAAATTACTAAAATAGCTAAAAAAATTAATAAAAATTTCAGACCTTTGTCCCCCATGTCTGACAGCCTAGACTACCTTAGTAAGTGAGTAGCTTCGAGATAACATAGTAAATTCAATTAAGTAAGCCGTGAAGATTCCAACTTCCATCTGGACATTACTCATTGGCATCGTGCTAACGCTAGCCAGCCTTTGGTACGGTCAAAATCACGGTCTGTTGCCAGCAGCCGCCACTGATGAAGCCGTCTTGGTGGATGGTCTGTTCAACGCGATGATGATCGTTTCTACAGGGATATTTCTGCTCGTTGAAGGTATTTTAATTTACTCTGCATTTAGATATCGTCAACGTGCAGGTGACAATAAAGACGGTCCACCAGTTGAAGGCAATATACCTCTAGAAATTCTCTGGACGGCGATCCCAGCAATTATCGTTATCGGTATTTCTGTTTACAGCTTTGATGTCTACAACGAAATCGGTGGCTTTGATCCCCATGCTATTCATGAAGCGCCGATGATGAATCAGGAGTCAATGGCAATGCCTGGAAGTGCGATGGCGGCAACTTTAAGCGATACTCCTCCCAGCACCGAACCCAACCTCAATCAAGAAAAATCTGATGAGGCAATGCAAGACCCAGCTACCGCAACAGTTCGTAATGCTGACCAAATTCCGCAAAAGCGGAATGCCCCAGGTGTAGGTAGTGTTGCTCCGACAATTGGGGGAACTCCTGATAAAGCAGGTAAACCAGCTGAATTACAAGTCAACGTCACTGGTCTACAATATGCCTGGATTTTCACCTATCCTGAAACTGGTATAACTTCAGGTGAAATGCACGTACCCATCGGGCGAGAAGTGCAAATCAGTATGACCGCCAACGATGTCATTCATGCTTTCTGGGTGCCAGAGTTTCGCCTGAAACAAGATGCGATCCCCGGTAGGCAAAGCGAGATTCGCTTCACCCCCCAAAAAGCAGGAGATTATGTCCTAATCTGTGCTGAACTTTGTGGCCCCTACCACGGTGCAATGAGAGCGCCAGTAGTTGTTGAGCCACAAGAAGCCTTTGATAAATGGATGCAAGAACAGCTAGTTGCCAGCAAAGAAACGCTAAATCAAGCCATTGCTGTTAACCCTGCCGATCTATCCCCAAATGAATTTCTTGCTCCTTACACCAAGGATATGGGAATTAAACCAGAAATTCTGCATCAAGTTCACCATTAATCAATATGTTATTTAGTCAAAATCCAATGACTAATGACTAATGACTAATGACCAATGACTAATGACTATGACACAAGCTCAGTTGCAAGAAACTGCCAATATCCCCGCCGTTAGTGAGGAGCCGGGGATCAGAAAATGGCAAGACTACTTTGGCTTCAACACCGACCATAAGGTGATTGGGATTCAATACCTAGTCACTACGTTCATTTTCTACTGCATTGGTGGGGTGATGGCTGACTTGGTTCGTACAGAACTGCGAACCCCAGAAGTCGATTTTGTCACCCCTGAAGTCTACAACAGCTTATTTACGCTGCACGCCACGATCATGATTTTCTTGTGGATCGTGCCAGCTGGTGCGGGTTTTGCTAACTTCCTCATTCCCTTGATGATTGGGGCAAAGGATATGGCATTTCCGCGCTTGAATGCTGTTGCCTTTTGGATGATTCCCCCTGCGGGTTTATTGTTGATCGCTAGTTTAGTGGTAGGCGATGCACCAGATGCGGGTTGGACTTCCTACCCTCCCCTGAGCTTGGTAACAGGTCAAGTCGGTGAGGGAATTTGGATTATGAGCGTCCTCCTACTAGGTACGTCATCGATTTTAGGGGCAATCAATTTCCTCGTCACATTGCTCAAGATGCGTATCCCTGGTATGGGAGTTCATCAAATGCCCTTGTTCTGCTGGGCGATGTTTGCTACCTCGGCGCTGACTTTGGTATCTACGCCAGTCTTAGCAGCAGGTCTGATTCTGCTGGCCTTTGACTTAATTGCCGGGACAACATTTTTTAACCCAACTGGCGGTGGCGACCCTGTAGTTTACCAGCACATGTTCTGGTTTTACTCCCACCCAGCGGTTTACATCATGATTTTGCCCTTTTTTGGGGCAATTTCGGAAATTATCCCCATTCATTCCCGTAAGCCGATTTTTGGCTATAAAGCGATCGCTTATTCGTCTCTTGCCATTAGCTTTTTGGGGCTAATTGTTTGGGCGCACCACATGTTTACCAGCGGCATCCCCGGTTGGTTGCGGATGTTCTTTATGATCACCACCATGATCATTGCCGTACCCACAGGAATTAAAATTTTCAGCTGGTTAGCAACCATGTGGGGTGGAAAAATCCGGCTTAATAGTGCCATGCTGTTTGCTATCGGCTTTGTTGGCACATTTGTGATTGGTGGGATCAGTGGCGTGATGTTGGCAGCAGTGCCCTTTGATATTCACGTTCACGACACCTATTTTGTAGTAGCACACTTGCACTACGTGCTATTTGGTGGTAGCGTTCTTGGCATTTATGCGGCGATTTACCACTGGTTCCCGAAAATGACGGGACGGATGGTAAACGAATTTTGGGGTAAGGTTCACTTTGCCTTAACAATAGTTGGTCTAAACATGGCCTTCTTACCAATGCACAAGCTGGGATTAATGGGCATGAACCGCCGTATTGCCCAGTATGACCCCAAATTTACCTTTCTCAACGAAATTTGCACTTATGGCGCTTACATACTAGCAGTTTCGACATTCCCCTTCATCATCAATGCAATTTGGAGTTGGTTATACGGCGAGAAAGCTGGTAATAATCCTTGGAGGGCACTGACCTTAGAGTGGATGACAACCTCACCGCCAGCGATCGAGAATTTTGATCAAACTCCAGTACTGGCTACAGGTCCCTACGACTACGGTTTGGAAAATGCTAATGAAGGTGTACCCTTATCCGATCCCAATCCCGTCTTATCTGGTGGGCCAAACTCAGTATTAAGAGCAGAACCTGATCCAGCGGTTGCCGCCAATCCCGAAGACCGGAAATAGAGTTAGGAGTTATGAGTTATGAATGATGAGTTATGACTTTAATAAAGTTGTTAGTTCAAAATTTTTAACTCCTAACTTTTAACTCCTAACTTTTAACTCCCCATCCCCCACTTATCAAAATTCATGCAAAGTCAAACTATTGACCCAGCTAAAACGGAACTGAACCATCACCATGCGGCGGAAGCGTCCGTCGGTCATCATGAAGAACATCCAGACCATCGCCTGTTTGGGCTAATAGTCTTCCTGATTGCTGAAGGGATGATTTTTTTGGGACTGTTCGGAGCCTACTTGGCTTTCCGTGCTACCTTACCTGCATGGCCCCCAGCCGGTACCCCAGAATTAGAACTATTGCTACCTGGAGTTAACACCATCAATCTGATTTCTAGTAGTTTTGTCATGCACAATGCCGACACAGCTATTAAAAAGAACGATACACGGGGTGCGCAAATCTGGTTAGCAATTACCGCTGCAATGGGTGCTATTTTCTTGGTGGGTCAAGTATATGAATATACCCATTTAGAATTTGGTTTAACTACCAATTTATTTGCCAGTGCATTTTACGTTTTGACTGGTTTCCACGGATTGCACGTTACTCTCGGCGTTTTGGCAATTGTTGCTGTGTTGTGGCGATCGCGCGTTCCGGGTCACTATAGTAACGAAAAGCACTTTGGTATTGAAGCAGCCGAAATCTACTGGCACTTCGTTGACGTAATTTGGATTATTTTGTTCGGATTACTGTATCTACTGTGAGTATTAATTAACTAGTTGTTCAATCCACGCTGACAACTTAATAAGCCCCCAATAGGGGGCTTTTTTAATTAACAGAATAAAAATATGAGTCAAAAAGATTGTAGAGGCGTAGGTTACGTATAATACATATTTATCCTTTAACCAGAAAAGTTAAATAAAAAATATATGAAAATAAGCGTAGACCATTCCCACTATTACTTTTGCTAGATGCAACTAAGTTATTGCAAGTGATAAAAATACGAGTAAATTAAAAGGTGGGAAAGGTCGGAAAAGTAGGATGTTTTGGAGGAAGTATTGAACAACCAGTTAATCTACTGTAGATTGATATTCTAAGGACTCAGTAAACCAATAAATAAAGAAAGTTCGCAAAAATATGCGGATTTAATTTAAGGAAATGCAGTCCTAATATTTTTTCTAGCCATAAAATTGGAAACTTGAAGTTCTTCGAGAGATTGCAATCATTGTAAGTAATTCGCCATTTTGCTTTCTCATTTAAATAGCTCATACCAATTCAAAAAATGTTTACTACAGATAACCCAACGCGCGCTCTCACCTTGCTAAGAGTAGGGTAAGGGTGGATTGTTTTTAACAATTGGTATCACGTATTAATTGTGGTGTTTAGTGGCAGCGAATACGCATTACAGATTTGCCAGAATTATGAGTAGACCGAGATCGTAAAATGTGTGAGTGATTGAAAAGTTACACTTTATCTAACTCAAAAATCATAACTCGATATTTCCCTCAAAAACTTACCCGATCTTTTTTAGTTTTGTCGTTGAACTCACATTGATCTGACAACGCGATCGCAGTTGATAATGACTAAAATCTGGTAACAAAATTGTGGCGAATATTGTAAGGGTATTTGTGCCTTGAAATTTTTCCTGTTCCGGCTTTTGTCAGTAATCAAACTTAAAAGTTAAAATAAATTAAATAAATATCCTAACTCCTGAGTATCGTTTTCCACCCACACTTTCAAGACTGTGGGCTAGTGTTAAATTTACTTAAGTGATAAAATTACAGAAGTATTTCATAAATTAATTTTCTATTAAAATACCTATAAAAGTATTAAATAAAGCCACTAAGTATCTAAGTATCTAATTTCTCCAAAGCATAGGTTGTCCGATGGCTAACTGCTGCAAATAACAGCCAATCTAGCAGCAAGCAGTTATTCATAACCTCACCCAAGCTCTGAATGGTCAGTAAATTAAGAAGTAGTATACGCCACATGAGCCATAACCCTCTAGTTAGAAAAACACTCCGAAGTCGCTTTGAAACTGTCAAAGTGGCGGGAACCGGAGAATCTGATAATACTCACTTATTAGGGGGGGCTATACGTAACAGACATCGATACTCTTTCAATAGAAAAACACTTCGGAATCGCTTTGAGATTATCAAACAGTTAGGAAGTGGAGGTTCTGGTGATACCTACTTGGCCATTGACTTGGATTTACCAGGACAACCCCATTGTGTCGTCAAACATTTCCACCCGAAAGATTCCAATCCTGCTGTTCTACCCATCGCTAAAAAGCTATTCGATCGGGAAGCGGAAGTTTTATACCAGCTAGGCAACGACCACGACCAAATTCCGAGACTGTTTGCCCATTTTAATGAAGATGGGGATTTTTATTTAGTCCAGGAATTTATTGACGGTCATGCCTTGACTCAAGAAATTTTACCAGGTCAACGTCTTAACGAGAATACAGTTGTAAATTTATTAAAAGACATCTTAGAAGTACTGGCTTTCGTCCACCAACACGATATTATTCACCGAGATATTAAGCCTCAAAACTTAATGCGGCGGTACTTTGATCAGAAGATTGTGCTAATTGACTTTGGCAGTATTAAGAAAATTGGGGCTTTGGGAGCAGGCTTAACAATTGCTGTTGGGACTCCTGGCTATATGCCAAGCGAACAGGGTAAGGGAAAGCCAAAACTTTGCAGCGATATTTATGCAGTCGGGATGATTGGCATTCAAGCTTTAACAGGTTTAATGCCTGAGCAATTACCAGAAGATCCCAGTACTGGAGAAGTTATCTGGCGCGACAAGGCAGAGGTAAGTGATGCTCTGGCAAATATTTTAGATACAATGGTTCGCGATCGCTACAACCAGCGTTATCAGTCTGCCACAGAAGCTTTACAAGCACTTAATTCTGATGTAGCGTTACCACAGTCTTCACAATCTGCTGACATCAACCACAAGGCTGATGATACCTATTTGCTAAATTATAGAAACTTTATTTTGCTACTGGGAATTGGTCTTGGTGCGACTACGAGTTTGATAGTAATAGTTTTAATCTATACATTCATGAATACGGGGACATCGCTTCCAAACCAACCTACTCCACTAAAGAGCTTTATAGAAAGGTTGAGTTCCCGTTAACTAATATAAGTAGTCTACTAGCTAAAATCAGCACTTAACAGAAGAATGGGCCAAAGCAATTGCACCATTGCAAAAATTACCAAAGAGTAAATTTAATTTCACTACATTAGAAAAGTTAATTATCTAGCAGCAATCATCAGACTGTCTATTAACTAGCTATTACAGATTTAGTTAAATTTAAATATTTCATGATTCCTGTAGGATAAATACTTAGATATTCCTGTAAGATAAATACAATGAAACAATATTTAAAAATATGGACAATACAAATCAAAGAAAAGCTTTAATTAACAGCGAAATCTCTCTCTTTCTCAGAGGTTTGATTATTGGTAAAGTTCTCACACTTATGGTTATTGGCGGATTACTTTGGTGGTTATTGAAGCCAAATTTATTGTCCGGCAACAGTGTTAATTCCTCTAATCAAAATTTCAATCGCGTCTCTAAGAATGAATCAACTTTTCAGACAGTTGCTGATGTTCCCCCTGCATCATTCAACTACGGAGGTAGTACCGCTTGGGCATCTATTCGGCAATTGGTAGATTCTCAGATCCAGAGCGATCGCCCGGAATTACAATTACGCTATGTAAACCCTGTTAATGGTAGTCCTGGTTCTAGCTCCGGCATTCGGATGTTGCTTGATGAGAAACTAGACTTTGCTCAGTCTTCCCGTCCCCTCACAGATGAAGAACAAGCTACGGCAAAAGAGCGAGGCTTCACCCTTGAGCAACGTCAAGTGGGTATGGATGGGATAGCAGTGGTAGTCAACCCATCACTCAATGTGCCTGGTTTAACTGTTGACCAATTGCAGCAAATTTATTTAGGGAAAATTACTAACTGGAATCAAGTCGGCGGGCCAAATCTACCCATCACAGCTTTTTCTCAACGACCAGAGGACGCAGATACAGTAATATTTTCTAGCAATAGCGACTTAAAGGGGCAAGCATTTGGCTCTAATGTAAAATATGTCTACTCTGCTACAGAAGCAGTGCGCCAACTCAGTAAAACCCCTGGTGGTGTGTATTATGCTTCTGCCCGTTCAGTAGTCTTTCAATGTAGCGTCAAGGCTTTGCCATTGGGTCAGACTTCCGATCGGCTAATTACCCCCTATCAGGAGCCGATAGTTTCGCCTGAACAGTGTCCACGTCAGCGCAACCAGCTAAATACTCAGGCGATCAAAAATGGCAGCTATCCGATGATTGCTAATTTGTTTGTGATTATTAAGCAGAATAAAGGTCCAGAACAGCAGATTGGAAATGCTTATGCCAATCTTTTATTAACTGACCAAGGGCAAAGAGCAATTGAGCAAGCTGGTTTCGTTGGCGTTCGCTAGTAGATTTATTTGAAGGACAATTGAGCAAGTTTTCCAGAGATACCCGACTTGTTTAACAGGTCGGGTATCTATAAGTATAGACTTGTGTGCGATCGCGGCTATAACTGGGAACTACCAGCTTGAAGAATCTGTTGAGCAATCAGGTTTAGTTCGGGAAAAATAGGTGATACGATGCGGTCATCACCTCTAAATTGAGTAACTCGGTATTCACCGTCAACTAATTGGTAGATAGAGATAGTAGGTTGTTTAGGATTACCGATAAACTTTTTACCACCGATAGCTAAATAATCAACAATCCAATATTCTTTTATCCCTATTTGTTCATATTCACCTAGCTTTTTATAATAATCATCTCGCCAGTTAGTACTAATAACTTCAATCACTAAAAGAATAGAATCGGCAAACTCAACTGTAGAATATTTCTGCCAAAGTGGCTCTAATTTTAAAGCAGGACGGTTGAGTAATAGCAAGTCTGGAGAATAGCAAGACTGACTAATAGCAGATTTAACTAATGCTGTTTTTGGGATGAAATAAGGTAGACCATTGCGAACGTACTCAACGGCAATTTTTTCAACCAAAAACCCGACAATATCTTCATGGTCTCCTACTGGTTGTGCCATTTCAACAATCACGCCATCATGTAATTCATACCTTCCACCTTCAGGACGCCAGGCTGCAAAATCTTCAAAAGTTACTAATTTGGGTATAGCTTGAGCCATAAATTGCCTACCTTAGCTTATATATTGCGAATATTTTTAGTCATTATCATTAGGTTTTTCATCACAGATTGTTTAAATCGTTACTTCCTTTTAATTATTCTGCATTGCTGCGGCAAGCTTCTCTAAATTTTGACGAACAGTAACACTACGCTGATGATTTACACCCCAGACTTGCTCACAAATATCTAAAGCTTGCAAATAAAGCGCTTCGGCTTCACCGTAACGCCCCGTTGCACGATAAATTTCTGCCAGATTATTCAGACTTTCGGCAACATTGGGATGATTTTCTCCCAATAGGTGCTTATCAAGTTCTAAGGCTTTTATACATAAAGGTTCTGCTTCATTGTAACGTCCCTGCTCTCTGTACATATAACCAAGAGCATAGATCGTATCTGCTAATAGCGGATGCGCTTTTTGTAATACACGCTGCTTGAGTTCTAATGATTCCAAAAACAAAGATTCCGCTTCACTGTAGCGTCCTTGAGCGCGGTATATTAAACCTAAATTGTGCAAATCTGTGGCAACATCAGGATTTTCTTCACCCAAAAATCGCTTATCTAATTCTATTGCTTGTTGCGACAAAGGTTCAGCTTCACTGTAACGTCCTTGATGATAATAAAGTAGCGCTAAATTATTCAGTATAAGAGCAAAAGAAAGATGATTTTCACCCAGCAGACGTTTTTCGAGTTCTAATGATTGCAAATACAGAGGTTCTGCTTCGTCATAACGCCCTTGTTCATCATATAGTAATGCCAAATTGTTCAGACTGGCAGCGACATCGGCATGGTGTTCTCCTAACAATCCTTTCCTCAGTTCTAAAGCTTGTTGATATAGGAGTTCTGCTTTATTATATTGTCCAGTAGATTTGTAAAGTCCTGCCAAATTATTCAGGCTAGTAGCAAAAGCAGGATGATTTTCTCCTAACAGGCGTTTTCTCAGTTCTAAAGCTTGTTTATATAAGGGTTCGGCTTCGCTGTAGTGTCCCGTTGCACGATATATTCCTGCTAAATTGTTGAGGCTATTAGCTAAGTCTATCTGCAAACCCAATTCATTTTGTAACTCACTCGCCTGACGCCAATATTTAATTGCTAATTCCTGTTCTTCTTGATAATTTTGAGATTCACCCCGATCTAATCTGCTGTGGTAAATATCGCCCAATCTTGAGTACAAAGTAGCCAAGGTGGGGTCTTTAGTTCCCCGTTCTTGTTCTACTTTCTCGATTAACCTTTGTAAATCTTGAATGGGTAAAGAAAAGCGATTAGTTTCATTAGTATCTGTGCTGGCTAATTCTGTATCTCGAAAAACAAAGCGGATATTTTCTAATTCTTTACCAGGAATAGCATTTGTCTTTTGAGATTCAAACCGAAATACACCATTGCGCCAACTCCAAAAATCAGGAGCTTTTTTAATCAGATTGACTAAAATTTGGTTAGTTACCCAAAGCACGATCGCAAATGGAAATTCGCGCAATCCTTCCCTTGTCCACTGTAAGTAACCAAAAAACTTTTCCTGTTCCGATTGCTCATTTCCTAACCTGAGAAAATACAATTGTTCAGCACCCGTCACAGTGATTACCGCCGGGTTTTGCTGACGGAGATATTCTTCTTGTTGTACCAGTTGATTAAGAGCAGCTTTGAGACTAGGTTCTTGACGTGCTAAAGTTACTCGATATGCACCGAAGGCGGATTGTAGTTCAGCTTCATATTGAGCAATAATCTCATCGCGAAAGCTAGCATCATCGCAAACCGCAATCAGTAAATTTAATCCCCGCTTTTGAGCTTCAATAGAAACAATTAAATCATCATACGCATCTTGATTTTCTCCTTCATCAAATAATTCTTCATTTAACATTAATTGCCCCCTGCCTTTTCAAGCTTTCGATAATAATTGGATGAACATCATACCAAGTTTCATCGGTGCGATATTCTAGAACATACAGTCCATGTAATAAATCTAAAAACTCTGCTTGTTTCGGGTCATTGGGCATAAATTGTTCATACACACTCTGCAAAATATCGATATCAGTTTTTCCTAAGCGTATGGAAAAATCATTGCGTATTTTATTGATTGCTTGCAGGAGAATTTTATCATCAATAATAACTTCGGCTGAAGGGTTTCGCCGGATAGTTCGCAAACATATACGGCAACATTCTTTAGAAATCCGAATTAACTCTCGCAATACGCCACCACTGTAAATTACAATTTTTTCAGCAGTTTCTGCCGCAATTAATTCACTGGAAATTCGCTTTTGTAAAACTTCACCGAGAATCTTTGTTGCTTCTGGGCGAGGTTGAGCATTAGGAAAACGATTTTTACCTTTATCAAATATTTTTAAGACAGGCATTGCCACTACTTGATCGTTAGTTTCAGTGGCAATTATTGTGCTAATAAATGTTTCTCGAAGGACTGCGATCGGGATGGTGTAAATAATTTGAAAGTTAGGTTGGCAAAGAGCTTTAATGTTATCTCGATAAATCTCGTTAACTCTGCCTAAGTCAAGCTTATCTAAATCATCAATAATTACTAAAACATTTTGTTTCGTTGCAGCTTGAATTAAAGCAGCTATTTCGTTAATTCTGGCAACTAAATCTGATAACTTGCGTTCAAATTCTTGCTTAATTTCATCCCGAACGCTAGCATCAGCTTTTAATTTAGAGCTAATCAATTTTAAAAGGTCAAAACCTATACTAACTTCTGCTTGCAAATTGGATTCTTCAGTGCGAGTACGGGTAGCAAACCACTTATAAAGAGCGTCTTTAGTAGATTGCGGAATATCAACTTTGCGTGCTTCTGCCTCTGTCATTAAATTAACTGCGATCGCAAACAGTATATTAATATGATTAACAGCCGACATTTCGATTTTGTCAGCAATAGAAAAGAGAACTACAAAATATTTATCTTGAATTTGTCGGCTAAATTCAGCTAACAAAGTAGACTTACCACATCCTCGATGTCCTGTAAAGACAATTTTGCCATCTCCATTAGGACTATCTTCTACTAATTGGTTCAGGTCTGCAATCAAATCATCACCATATTCGACTCGAAATCTTTCCATTTCGTTCCGTTCCATCAACGGAAACAGTTCGAGATTGCTGTATGCTTCTTGAAAGGAGTTTAATAAGTCTTGAGACATTGGATAGTGCTGTAAACGTGCTAACTATTCATATAATGGCTCATGATTTTTGAAGCACAAGTTTAGGTCATGTCTAGGATAGAGGATGCCTACATAACTTCTGAAATTCCGTTAATAAATAACTACTAGGTGAGTGGTATGTTATGTCTTAAAAAGAGATACCCTAATTCCCAAATTTTAACCTATCAATAAGTAACAGAGGTCAATAATCAATCAGACTGAATGATAGATTATACATTCGATAATTTAAACTGAATGATAGATTATACAGATAACATCCTGAAAGCTACTTAACACATAAATAAAATAAAATTTTCAGTTATAAAAATAAATTTTTAGTGTGCTTCTTCTCATCCCCCTCTAGCCGATGCAATGGTAGCTGTTGTTACTATTAGTTAGTAGTCTGTCAAAGAATAATTGACGAGTACATTCATTGTAGAGACGACGATTTATCGCGTCTTTCTAACGTGTCAGTCTTTTAGACGCGATAAATCGCGTCTCTACATGAGATAAAGCTCCGCGACATAACCAGCTTTTGTGACATCAAAACCAGCTTTTCTCAACAAATTTCAGCAAATATACCCGCATCTATCTAGTTGGCTAATGCCATCCAATGCTTTTATAATTCTGTAACTTCACTGTGGCTAGTGCATCTGCTTGTTGCGGATCTTGATGATATATAAATAACTCAGTGTATAAAGTTAGGGTTATTTATAAATAAATCCAAATAGGAAAACTATATGCAACGGAAACGAAACTCCATTTCACTGACTAAAGCTGAACGACGGATTGAAGGAATGCAGACAATTAACCCTGAGTTAGACTTTAGTAATGGGTTTTCAATTGCTACTTACAACACTAAAGTAATTAAGTTACGAGAAAAGTTAGCCGCTTATAATCAAGCACAAATAATAGTAGATAAGACACACAATGCATTAATAGAAGCAGAACGAGAGTTGAATACTTATTCTGAGCAAATGCTGTTAAATGTTGCATCTCACTATGGCAAAAATAGTGATGAGTATGAGATGGCTGGTGGAACGCGCAGGTCAGACCGCAAGAAACCACGCCCAGTAGTAAAGCAAACAGTCTTAAATCAGTCGTGAACAATAAGATCCCCGACTTCTTTGAGAAATCGGGGATCTGAGTCTCTCGATTTTCACAACTCATTTAGGATTGCTATAGATGGTTTGATATTTTCCGCTTACCTGCTATCCTGATTCCAAGCTATGCGGTTATGAGGTCTACAAATCTTGCCAACTGCTGAACAAGGCATCAGGTGTGTCATACTATGTCAATCTTTGACCAATACATTCACTCCTATTTACATTGTCCGCCTCGATGAACAAACAGGTAATGTGTTTATTTTGGCAGGAGATAACATAGAGGTAGAAATCTATCGCAATGGTTTTTAGAGGTTCTTGTGATTGAGCCAGAATTTAGCAGCATGAGCAAAACCGAGTTAAGAGCCTTCGTCATTGCTCAACCCGACAACAAAGCAGCGTTTCGTGCTTTTGTTGACCGCTTTACATCTGAAGCGTCTCCAGAGACTTTTGACATCCCAAAATCGAATGCTGAGATTGAAGAAGTGGAAATTTTGATTAGACAAAAATTAGAACAATTAAAAATGAGCTAGATTTTAGAAGTTTCTTTTAAATGTCGCAAAATTAATTGAGTCGAACAACTGTTCGGTTTTGCAACCTACCAAGCTATCCGACTCGGTTTTATATTCGGAGGTTGTCGCCTTCCTCGCTGGTTCAGGTCTGGACTCCCTGGTGTACGCTCGATAAATTCCCACTTATCAACTCTGACTTTGGGGAGTACTCACGCCACAGCCACAGCCACCATGCGAAAACCAACATTGTTGTTACAATTCGCGCGCGTTCCTATTGCGATTGGCAGAATGGCAATTCTTGGCATTGTTGATCCAACTACCGCCACGCAGTAGCTAAAATCGACCTGCCCCATCCTCAAACTCTCAAACTAAGTGAGAAATTTGATTAAATGTAGTGTATAATATTTTTCATATCAAGACACCGCTTTTTGAAAAAAAATTTTTGACCCGCCTGTTGGCAGTGAGAGAAGAAGAAGGGAAAAGAGAAAGAAGTGTAGAGGGCAAAAGGGGAAGAGGATAAAGAGCAAGGAATCCTCACGCCACAGCCACCACGCGAAAACCAGCAATGAGGTCGCGATACGCGCGCGTGAAGCTAAAGCGACTGGCAGAACGGCAATCCGAGGCATCGGCGATCCAATTACCGCCACGCAGCAGCCTTGTGTCATTATCGCTACCAATCAACAACGGTCTACCATCTGTTGGTGCATCTATGTAATTACCATTATACACATCTTTACACCATTCCCATACATTACCATGCATATCGTATAAACCAAAAGAGTTAGGCGGAAATTTTCCTACATCTATTGTTTGTTCAAGATCTTCGCCCTTTGGTGCAGAGCCGTAAGGAGAGTCACCGAAGTAGTTAACTAAATCTGTGGTAATCGTTTCACCAAAATAAAACGGTGTAGTTGTTCCGGCACGACAAGCATATTCCCATTCGGCTTCACTGGGTAGCCTGTAGGTTTTTCCTATCCTTTGGCTCAATTTTTTACAAAATTCTACTGCATCATCCCAACTCACCTGTTCTACAGGTCGTTTCTCACCTTTGAACTTAGAAGGATTATTACCCATAATTGCTTGATACTGTGCCTGGGTGATTTCATATTTACCCATGAAGAACCCAGGTACTTTTACCTGATGCTGTGGACTTTCATCTTTATCCCTCTGTGCTTCTCCTTCAGCTGAACCCATCATAAAAGTTCCCCTTGGTATCTGCACCATTTCCAGGGTGACACCATTCCCTAAATCTTCAACAAAGTGTTTTGCCTCACTATTGCTACGGTTGGTAATATTTCCCCGTGCATCGACCGTGACAATTTCAAATTGAAAGCTTTTTAGGCTAATTGCTTCATTGGTGGGGGGGGTACTAGTTTCTCCTGAATCAGATGGCCAAAAACGTGGTACTGCAATTGTCAAACCCAACCCAGCAACTGCAAACCCAGCAGTTTGAATTACACGTCGTCGTGACCAGTTAGGTAATATGATTTTTGATGGCGAAACAGGTGTTGAAGGTGTTGAAATTGTAGATTTTGTAAATTGTCCCGCACCAGAAGCCTGAGTATTATTAATCGGGGATGGTGAAGTTGCCTTGGGGGTTTGAATCTGAGGAGGTTTACTTATAGGTGTATTTGTGGCTGACTTAGATTGTTGTGGAATTGTTTGCTGAGGTAAATCAGGATTTGCAGAACTATTTCGCAACCGAGCAATTTCTTCCAAGGCTTCTATAGCTTCCATATCTTGATCTGATGCAGCAGCTAGTACCCTAATCCAGAGTTGTTTTGCTAAATCAAAGTCTCTCTTACTCTGAGCGCGATAAGCATCATTTTTCAACGTAGCGATATCCGCTAGAGTTGCATATCTTGGCACAAGTATTAGGTGGGATTTATTAACAGGTTCAGCAATCACATAAGGCGTTTGCCTTGTATTCTTATGCTGGCGAACCAGTTCAGGCACACGAAATTTGAGATATTGCTCCAATCGTTCAACAGTAGCGCATCGACCTTGAATTCCTAAGCCTTCTAATAATGCAGTGGTAAAAGCACCTTGTTGTAAAGCCTCAATTTCATAAGAAAACTCTTGGGGAATACAAGAAAAAAAGCTGATAACTCCTTGTTGACGTGCTTCTTCTGCGGTTTGTCGCCCAATTCCTTCACCTGTTTTTTTGCCTTCATTGCGACAAGCATCCAGAATCAAGACAACATTATCAGCACCGCAGCGACGCAGACGTTCAGTGACAAAGTTAATGGCAATTGCCGTGTTTTCAATATCTTCTGGATCGCCATCACAGGGCATGAGATAATCACGGTCAGCGTATCTTATCCCATGACCACTGAAGAAAAACCAGAAATTATCTCCTGCTCCCATAAAGGGATTGTCAAATAACTGCCGCAAGACTCGCAGCAAGTTAGTGCGAGTTGGGCGAGTCGATTTTCCGTCAACATGAGGAGAGTCATCAGAGAAGAAGAATATCCGCTCAAATCCGGCTTCATTGCTCAGAAACTCCTGCATTAACAGTGCATCCCGCTTGGCATAGTTTAGCGGTTGCAGATAATCATACTGGTTAATTCCGATCGCGATCGCCCAATTTTTTGCCATCTCACTGTGATTCTTGGCGCTTGAACTTCAGCTTAATAGCTCCTTTACTCCAAGCTTTGACACCACTGCCAATTAATTTAACTTCCCCATCTGCACTAATTTCTACTGATAGCTCAATTTCATCTAGCTGCATCTTGGAGTTGACTTTTGCTTGCTGTTCAGCTTGACTAAACAAACTTCCCACGAGTTTGAGAAAGTGAGTCATATTTTGCTCTAATTTTTGAGCGCTAACTTTAACGGCATCTTCTACCCCTTCGCTAGCAGTATTATCCCTGGTAGTTTCGTCTTTCCAACTGCCTCTATTAATACTCCTGCCTTTAGCACCGTCAGGAATCGATATTTGAGGGGTATCATCCGTCACAATCCAAATGCGATCGTCTTGGGGTGTTTTTGACATATTACTTTAAATATTTACATTAAATCTTCCCACAAATTATAGATACAACCGTAGAGATTGCGATTCCGATTACCAGGAAATCTCACTGAACATTTTAGCGATCGCACCAATTATGATAAAGATTCTGGGAGCAATCGCATAGTCTCAAATTATCTCAGACTGGGTGCGATGTCTACGACGGGCTTTGCCTACGCTTTCTATAACTAGTCCAATCAAAAAAGTGCAATAGTTCAACAAATTTTGAGGTGGGATATGGCACTTTTAGAGCAGTCGCCTTGGTATCAAGAAATTTTTAGCAAAGGGGAACAACGAGGAGAAGCACGCGGAGAACTGCGAGGAAGAAAGGAGGAGCTGTATTCAGGGATTGAATTAGCATTAGAAATTAAGTTTGGCAATCAAGGTTTAGAATTGATGCCGATAATTTCTCAAATTACGGATTTGCAAAAATTAAAAGCAATTCAGCAGGCAATTAAAACTGTAAATACAGTCAATGAATTACAGCAAATTTTGTCAACCAACTTTATATAAAAACACCAAAAACATAACCCCTCTCCGCCACCGGAAAGGGGTTAATCATTGCCGAAACTCAGCACTATATTGTACAGACGCGATTCCTCGCGTCTCTATTCAGCACTATCTAATAAGCATCTTGCAACTCGTAGAAATCAGGCGAGATGTAATCCTTCCGCAAAGGCCAACCTACCCAATCTTCCGGCATCAAAATCCGCTTGAGATTTGGGTGTCCTTCGTAGATAATACCGTACATATCGTAAGACTCGCGCTCTTGCCAATCTGCGGTCTTCCAAATCCAGTACAGAGAAGGCACTACGGGGTTTTCCCGTGGTAAGAATACCTTAACTCGAACTTCTTCGGGGCGATCGCTATTATCACCGACTTTAATCAAGTGATACACACTTACCAATTCCTGTCCTGGCCCAAGGTCAACACCACCTTGAAACTGGAGATAATTAAACCCATAAGCATAAAGGGCTGTAGCGGTAGGAAGCAAAAAATCTGCCGCCACCTTAATTATCTCTACACCATTTTTGTCTGGTGCTAAAAACTCATGGTCAAAACCATTTTCCGTCAACCATTGGGAAACTTTACCCGCTTGTACCAATGCCTCTTCTTTCGCTGCTGGTACTGGTTTAGATTCTTCTTCAGCCACGGGTTTGTTCCTCCTTTTGCGCCTTTTCTGTCAGCAGTGCAGGTGGTATTGGCATACCGATTGCTTCCGCCAATTCCTTCGGTGGTGCAGAGCGAGTTGCTGACTGCAAATACTTACCAGTTAAGATTTCCTCTACCGGCTTCAGGTTATGAGTCGTGCTGTAATAGCGGTGGGTTTGCTTAATTTTATCCCGCTCTTGCATCGATTCATTGGAGATTTTCTTCCGCAGCTTAATGATTGCGTCGATAATTGCTTCGGGACGGGGAGGACAACCAGGTAAGTACACATCCACAGGAATCAGTTTATCGACTCCGCGCACTGCTGTAGGAGAATCAACGCTGAACATCCCGCCGGTAATTGTGCAAGCACCCATCGCAATTACATACTTTGGCTCTGGCATTTGTTCATAAAGACGAACCAGTTGGGGAGCCATCTTCATCGTAATAGTCCCTGCCGTAATAATTAAATCGGCTTGGCGGGGGCTAGAACGGGGAATTAGTCCAAAACGGTCAAAGTCAAATCGGGAACCAATTAAAGCTGCAAACTCAATAAAGCAGCAAGCAGTACCAAACAACAACGGCCACAAACTAGAAAGCCGCGCCCAGTCGTAGAGGTCATCAACCGTCGTCAAAATGACGTTTTCTGAAAGGTCTTGAGTGACATTGGTACGCTCAATGGGGTTGATGATTCGTTCTTTACCCTGGGTTGTTAAGTTAGAATTCAAGACCATTCCAAAGCTCCTTTACGCCATGCGTAAACTAAAGCGACTACAAGAATTGCAATAAAGACTAGCGCTTCAATAAAAGCCAATAGCCCCAAACGGTGGAAAGCTACCGCCCAAGGATACAAGAAAACAGTCTCCACATCAAAGACGACGAAGACCAGAGCAAACATGTAGTAGCGGATGTTGAACTGAATCCAGGCTCCCCCGATGGGTTCCATACCAGATTCATAAGTGGTGCGACGTTCTGGGCTGTAACCACTGGGTCGTAGGAGCTTGGAAGCTGAGAGCGCTAAGGCAGGTACTAGGCTACAGATGATGAAGAAACCTAGAAGGTACTCGTAACCGCTGAGGACAAACACAATGAGTATCTACCGCTTATGGACTATTTTAAGTAGTGAGTTTTGAGTGCTGAGTGCTGAGTGCTGAGTGCTGAGTGCTGAATGCTGAGTAGGGAATCTCACTTCTTTACTCAGAACTTTCGGAACTCGGAACTGTTTTACCCAACGCCCAATCCCTTAACTGCGTAACTTTCTTTTACATTATATCTGTTTGGTTTTTCTGAAATCTGGGAAACAGACGCACTTCAAGTATTTGATTCACTTTTGCTAGTGATAGAAAAGTCTAACAATTATGTCATAATTTTTAACGTATATTTAAGATTTCTCCTTTGCGAGGCCTTAGCCATGAGCGAACCAGCTGTTGAGACTACGGTGTTAGACCGCTACGAGTGTCGCGCCTGCGGTTATGTTTACGAACCCGAAAAGGGAGACGACAAAGATGATATTCCTTCAGGGACAAGCTTTGCAGAACTGCCCATAAATTGGCGCTGTCCAGTTTGTTCTGCTAAAAAGACCGCTTTTGCCAACATCGGCCCTGCCGGTACTGCATCCGGCTTTAAAGAAAATCTCGGTTATGGTTTGGGTGTTAACAACCTAACGCCAACCCAAAAGAATATCCTAATTTTTGGTGCTTTGGCTCTTGGCTTCCTGTTTTTTATCAGTCTTTACGGCTTACAATGACAGCCTTTAAGCAATTCCAAATAACGCTCTCTACCAGAGGCTTTACACTGCGCTAACAAAATTCAAAATGAAAAAGCCAGGACTTTACAGCATCCTGGCTGCCAACTCCTACAAAAATTTAGAAATAACTAAGAAATACTGATGCATTCAATTGTGAAAGGTTGGCAACGAATATTTGCCTTGTTAATAGTAGTCGTGATGTGCATAGGGTGTGGCCAAGTTCCTTCTGTTAGCTACAACCCTTGGAAAGTCATTTCTGTGCCAACAGACTCGAATTTATTGGATATTGCTTTTACTGATAACCTTGAGCATGGCTATTTAGTCGGTAGCAATGCCACCCTATTGGAAACCAATGACGGTGGTAATACCTGGAAACCAATAACACTGCAACTGGATGAGCAAAAGTATCGGTTTGACTCAGTAAGTTTTGCAGGCAAAGAAGGCTGGATTGCTGGAGAGCCAGGACTGTTATTACACACTACCGATGAAGGTGCTTCTTGGTCGCGTATCCCCCTGAGCGAAAAGCTACCTGGTAGCCCGATCGCAGTTAAGGCACTAGCAGACAATACAGCTGAAATGGCTACTAATGTTGGAGCCATATATAAGACCACAGACGGCGGCAAAAACTGGAAAGCCCAGGTGGAATCAGCAGTGGGCGTGGTGCGTAACTTAGAGCGTTCTCCTGATGGTAAATATATTGCTGTTTCTGCTAAGGGTAGCTTCTACTCGACTTGGGAACCAGGGCAAGATGCTTGGGTTCCCCATAACCGCAATAGTTCTCGGCGAGTAGAAAACATGGGCTTTGGTGACAATGGGCAATTGTGGTTGTTAGCTAGAGGAGGTCAAGTTCAGTTTAGTGACCCAACTAAACCTGAAGAATGGCAAGAGGCAAAATATCCAGAGTTATCCACCAGTTGGGGTTTGCTGGATTTGGCATATCGCACACCCGATGAAATTTGGGTAGGTGGCGGTAGCGGTAATTTGTTACGCAGCGGCGACGGTGGCAAAACTTGGGAAAAAGACCGTGACATCGAAGAAGTTGCGGCTAATTTGTACAAGATTGTGTTCTTAGAGCCAGAGCGGGGATTTATAATTGGCGATCGCGGCGTTTTGCTCAAATATCTACCAAACCCTGAAGCAACTTCCCCAGAGGCGGCTTAGTGAGCAGGGAACAGGGGAGCAAGGGAGCAGGGGAGCAGGGGAGCAGAGAAGAAGTTGCAGTAGGTTATTTTCCCCTCTGCCCCTCTGCCTCTTCCAATGCCCCATTCCCAACGTACAATTTCTGAGAAGAACGTTGCAACTTGTAACTCTTTCTTATCTTTGTAGGATAATAAACTCAATAACACTCTATGTATAAGGTAGGGATCTAAATGTCAGGTACCACTGGAGAACGTCCGTTTTCGGACATCATTACTAGCGTTCGTTACTGGGTAATCCACAGCATCACCATCCCGGCATTATTTATTGCTGGTTGGCTATTTGTCCAAACTGGACTGGCTTATGATGCTTTTGGTACACCCCGTCCCAACGAGTATTTCACACCAGCACGCCAAGAAGTGCCCATTGTGAAGAACCGTTTTGAAGCTAAAAAACAAGTTGAAGAATTTATTGGAAAGTAGTTTGCGATCATGACTAGCGGAAACAACATCAATCAACCAGTTACCTATCCAATTTTTACCGTTAGATGGCTGGCAGTACACACCTTAGGTGTACCAACTGTATTCTTTTTGGGCGCGATCGCCGCAATGCAATTTATTCAACGTTAGGAGCAACTATGGCAGAAAGATCGCCCAATCCCAATAATCAGCCGGTTGAACTAAACCGGACTTCGCTATACCTGGGACTACTACTAGTTTTCGTTCTGGGGATTCTGTTTTCCAGTTACTTCTTTAACTAACTGGAAGTATTGTTGTTAATCTTTGTTTATTCAACGTGTGTTGATTTGTTGTTAAGGGAGGAGAGAAGCTGTGTCTGGAAGTGGGAGAATTCCCCTGTGGGTCGTCGCTACGATCGCAGGTTTAGGTATAATTACAGTCTTGGGCATTTTCTTTTATGGTGCCTACGCCGGACTCGGTTCTTCGATTTAACATCAGTTAGTTTGAACCGAATACTATAAGTTAGAATTTTCTAGCATTTGTTGAGAAATCAACGTTAAAAAAACCGCCTGTCTCTATGAGATGGGCGGTATTAATTTTGGTCATTTGTACTTTGTCCTTTGTCATTTGTCCTTTGTTTTTTGCAAATGACTAATACTTCGGCTTCTCTTCGAGACGCTACGCGTAGCTTGCTTCCCCAAAGGGGTACGCTCAGTACAAGTGACTAATGACTACATCAGTATCAGTTGATATCGCTAATATCATCGCTTTCAATGTATAAAAACAGAAACGCGAAGACCGCTCCTGGCAAAACCCAACCAATTATGGGCACGAAGATAGCAGACAAGTACGAAGTACTAGCCAAGACAGTAGGCAAAAAAGAAACTGCCATAGTAAAGGTTCCTATGAAATCACACTACAATTCAAAATGAGCTTACTGCAAATTCTGCCAAATTTTTGAAATTCTTTCATATTTTTAACACAGAGGAGATGGGGAGATGGGGAGCAGGGGAGCAGAGGAGAGTTCTTGTACAGGTTCTTTCCCCTCTGCCCCTCTGCCCCTCTGCCTCTTGTGCCCAATGCCCAATGCCTCTCATACCTGAGTTACATACCCAGGAGTTCATCTAGTTGCAAGCTTGGCAAGTCTGGAGGAATCACGGTTCGCACTATTGTGACTTTATGACTTTCCTGTTGGGTTGTAAGATCGAGTGCGATCGCTCCTAAGCGAATTTCCAAACAGCCAAAGGGAATGTTTAATTGTGTCATCACTTCCAAATCTCCCGATGCATTAGGAAGTAAATTTGTCAATAAATGGGGGCCATCTAGTAAGTAGCGAGTTTGATAATCTTCAAGCCATAACTTGACAACAACTTGCAGAGGTACTTCCGGCAGTACTACGCGCACTATGACAGACTTGCCAGCAATTAATTCGCCTTCTGGTACATACAAATGTGGAGTTGGCAAAGGTTCAGTGGCTGCCGCAATTAGAGGTAAGGAAGAAGATGAATATAACAGTGGTTGCTCCTTTTCTTCAAAGGTGTCACTCTCTTTTGCATCGCCTTCCAGTTCGCTATCCGTATCATCTACAACGATTTCTTGCGCCAACCAAGCTGACGCTATGTTTATTTTTATCGGCGGAGGAGGGGGCGGTACTTGTGTTAACAGAGCCGATGAGATTGTTGGTTCTTCTAGTAATTTTTCTATTTCCGTATTTTCTCCAATCCCCAGTTCCATTTCCTGCGATGTGTCTATATCTTCCCCAAAATTCTCCAGTTCAGGAGCCAATCCTTCGACTTCTTCCCATGTCTCTTGTCCCTTGGGCGTTTCAGCCAAGAGAAGTTGTGAACTGCTCCAATCTTCGTTCAGATTATTCTCCGTGTTGGCATCTAGGTCTAACAGCAAATTAACATCAACATTCGCATTATTCGCATTTTCTGCACTAGGAGGAAGGGGTATCTGCTGTGGTGGAACATAGTTATTGTAATCTTGAGGTTGCAGATCGTTGATAGATTCAGGCAAAGAGTATCCTTGGCTCTGCATCCACTTCCTGAGCAGGGGAGATGAATAAAGGTTTCCGGTTGGAATTAATTGTGCATTTTGGGGAGCTACTACTTCAGCAACAGATTCTTCCTGGAATTGTACGTTTTGGAAGGCTTCGACTTCAGAAACAGATTCTTCCTGAAATTGTTCATTTTGCGGGGCTATTAGTTCAGAAACAGATTCTTCCTGAAACTGTGTATTTTGTGGGACTACGACTTCAGCAACCGATTCGTCCTGAAATTGTGCATCATCTACTACTAATTTAGATGTATTTTCATCTTCAGCCACACCTGCGTCCAACTTTGGCAATTCTTCAGCCGCTTTAACTTCTAATGCATCTGGAAGAACATTGTTTCTTACTTTTTCTTCAGCATCATCTGGCGAAGCTTGTAGCCGTTTCAAGTATGGCAAAGTAGTCTCAAGTATTGGCATTCGACGTTGCTTGATGACCAACTGCTCTAAGTTGATGGTAGTTATAGTAGCATCCTTTTCTACAAGCTCCTCCGGTGTCTGTGGTTCTGCAACAACATCTGTGGGAATGTTGACATCACTTTGAATAGGGGGCAGTTTCGGTAATTGAGGCAACGAAATGCTTGAATTCTTGAGCTTAGATGTCCGCACGTTGGCTTCTCGCAGAACTTGCAAGTTAATTTGTGCTGGTATAGGTGTGTTTGGAGATGGATGAACTATCTGAGACTGGTCTGTTTTTGGAGTCTTGACTAGATTTAATAGTTTCAAATCGAGCCTAACAGGTGTCTCTGTTTCTGTGAAAGCAGCAGATGAGTCCGATGTTGCTATGAGGTTATTTAAATATGTACTGGATTTTGCTGCGGCTGTGATTGCCAGTAATTCTGTTACATCTGCTGTAATGGTGAAGGACTGGGTGGCTAACGGCATGACTTCACCGGCATCGGCAAATTTACCATACAAACTGATATCTGCCAAAATTAGCTTGGATTCACAATCAGCAGGAATATCAATTGAGGTATTGATATCAAAGGGCAACTCCTTATCTGATAAGGGTTGGCGTATTTTGGTCAAGATTTTTAAGTTTTTAGGCGATCGCAGTTCAATTTCTACTTCAAGCGCCCGCAAGCTTTTTGGAGATAATGTTTCATCCCAATCTAGATTTGTCTTTTCTTGGAATTCTATGTACCCGTTGATTATAAGAGCTTGTCCCCAACGAGCAATATAATTATCCTGACTTAAAGTTAGCAGTAATGGTGGCGGTAGTTGTGTTGCCGAAGAATCTGTAACCTTTTCATCTTTGGGTAGCAGTTCAGAGGTGGGTAAAGCTAAATCTATTAAATTTTGTAAAATCTGCTCTGCCGTCTCTCCTTTGAGCCATACAGGACTTACAGGCTGATCGATAACTATATCTTCATCTTTTTCCGTTTCATCTGACGCAACAGTGAGGTTGCCATCTGTAGTAATTGCCAGTTCTTCAGAAACTGCGATCGCTTTATCTAGCTCAATTGCAGTTTCTGCTGGGGCATTAGATTCCAAGTTCTCTTCATCTGGCGCAACAGTGAGGTTGTCATCTGTAGTAATTGCCAGTTCTTCAGAAACTGCGATCGCTTGATCTAGCTCAATTGCAGTTTCTGCTGGGGCATTAGATTCCAAGTTCTCTTCATCTGGCGCAACAGTGAGGTTGTCATCTGTAGTAATTGCCAGTTTTTCAGAAACTGCGATCGCTTTCTCAAACGTAAATAACGTAATTGCAGTTTCTGCTGGGGCATTAGATACCAAGTTTTCAGAAACAGTATCTAGGCGATCGTCGGGTGAACTCGATCCTAAATTTTTCCTCGGCTCTCTCTCTGCTAACAGTGAGAAGACTTGCACTTGCACGCTGTATTGCCAAGATTTACCGAGCAGATCCGACATCAAATCGCCGGAACAACGTAACTCCCAAACTCCCGGTTGGAAGTAGGTAAAAGGAATTACCGCCATTATGCCTTCTGAATTAGTGCGACGCGATCGCTTGAAAATTCGCCGCGTTGGTTGAACTTCCTCGGTTGAAGAGTGAGTTACGCGCACTTCCACGTCTGTATTAAGAAGGTTAGAACGAGCCAAAACTCTATACTGTCCTTCCAAGATTTCCAAATTTGGCGATTCTAGGATATGCCACGAGCGAGCGCCTTGTTTCTGTATCAGAAATTGCCAGTGTTCCATTGTAAGTGATGCCCAGACCGACGAGCCGCTGAGTAATATTGTGTATTAACTTGCTTGCAAGTTTACCTCAGTATTTTAGAAATGCCTCACTTAAATGGCTATCAAGTTAACTCAGTTTTACTGACTTGATTTCTCACCCTTTAACTACTCACCTCAAGGGAATTTCAATAAGTCGCCGTGTTGCTTGTGTGTAAAGCTTTTGTTGTTTTCTGAATATTAAGTTTGACATATCCTAGTGCTAAATTAACAGAGATGCAATGGATACCGTTAGTTGTCTTTGCTCAACTTAGTGCAAAAATTTTTGTATTATTTTTTACTAAAATTCCCATTTTGCAATAGACACAACGTACAATAAATTTAAATTCACTTGAGAATTGTTATTGAATCGTAATTACCCACATTTTTGCTGCAAAGAGGTAGGATGTGGTTCTTAAGTGTCCTCTGCGATCGCCCAAGTTAGGCGCAAAGCCCATCGCAAATCACAACACTTAACCACGCAAAACGCATCCAATCTATCTGAAGTGGCTCTTTGAAGCGCTACAAAACACGTCTTCCCCTGAGTGAAATGTGGGTTGACAATGAGAATTTACAGGAGGGATTCGATGCTAGTCATTTTAATGGACGAGCAAATCCTTGCCCCTGAGCAAGTTTGCCAGTCTTGTTTACTCGCTGACGGGAGCGGTCAACCCCGTTGGCGTGGGGGTCAACTGCGCTGTGGTCAAGCGATTCGCAAACTTACTCAACAGCAGCCAGACCAGTATGAGTGCATGATGGGCTTTCGCATTGCCCATATAGAATAGTTGAATTTCTCAGCAAGACCTAGCAACTGCGTTATCCTAAGCTCAAGTAACTATTAAAAATTTAACCACAGGAGAACGCATAATGTCTTGGCGCGGGTCTACAACAGTTTCAGATCGGATTTTTGCTTCCTTGCCTTATTTGCTTCCTTTAATTGAAGTTTTTGTATTTGGTAGATATTTGCTCTCAGAGTTTCCACCATTACAACTACTGTTTCTGCCGCTTCTGCCATTGTTGAGAATTTACTACGGCGTGCGTTATGCAGGAATGATTATTTTCTTTGCTTTATTTTTGCTGGTAGTAAGAAACGAAAAAATTAGTCACTTTATTCGTTTCAACACCATGCAAGCAATCCTTTTGGATATTATTATCTTTTTGTTTAGCATCCTAACTGATGTTGTAGGACTAGTTCCCTCTGGTGGTTTTGCAATCCAAACCCTATCCACAACCATTTTTATTGGCATAGTGGGAGTAGTCGCATATTCAGTCATCCAGTCTGTGAGCGGACGTTATGCAGAAATTCCAGCGATTTCCGATGCAGTGTATATGCAAGTACGTTAGTTAACGGGCCGCTACGGTGT
Organism: Nostocales cyanobacterium LEGE 12452; assembly: GCA_015206945.1. GTDB lineage: Bacteria > Cyanobacteriota > Cyanobacteriia > Cyanobacteriales > Nostocaceae > Nostoc. Next base: position 32,083 of record JADEXV010000011.1, read on the forward strand.
TTTCCAGGCGACCGATACCTTCAATTTCTACGCGGACGCGATCGCCTGGATGCAAAGCGCTTACACCCTCCGGCGTACCTGTAAGCACCAAATCACCAGGGAGTAGCGTCATCACCTGACTGATGTAGGAAACTAAAACATCGGGGGAAAATACCATCTGATCGATACAGGCAGATTGGGCTGGATTAGCGTCGTCATTCACAAAAGTCTGCAATCTCGCTCCTGGATTTAATTCCCGCACAATCCAAGGCCCCAAAGGACAGAAAGTATCAAAACCCTTGGCTCGCGTCCACTGACCGTCCTGTTTTTGTAAATCCCGCGCTGTTACATCATTGGCGATGGTGTAGCCCCAAATTTTGGTTTGGGCGACCTCTGGCGTACATTCAAAGGCATAATCGCCAATCACTAAAGCTAACTCTCCTTCATAGTCAACTCTATGTGACTGGGGAGGATACTTAATTTCCCTCTCAGATGGAATAATCGACGTAGGTGGCTTAAGAAAGATTAATGGCTCAGAAGGTACTGGAGTTCCCATTTCGGCTGCATGATCTGCATAATTCTTACCCACCGCCACAATTTTTGAGGGAGCGCAGGGAGCCAGAATTTGGTAATTTTCTGGTGTCAAAGTTAAATCAGTAGGTTGTCCATGTAACCAGGGTGGAGCATCTAGCACCTGCACATTCAGGGATAGCTGTAGTAACCCATAGTAAATCTGTCCTTCTGGATTTTGAATTCGCACGTAGCGCTGCGCCATAATCTTGATGAATATCCTTTTTTCTGCGATTAGAAGCTGTGAGCAGGTAGCAATCCTCAGTTAGCTGTTTAGCGAACCGATTGAGCCTTGAGCAAAAAAGCGATCGCTATAAGATGCCCTTAAAGAAAGATACCCCTTAGCGAAGCTGATAGCTCGATCGATCTTGTTAAATAAATATCGGGGTTGCCTCCCAACCTAGTTTTCATTAGGGACATCCAAAAAATCCAAACTTAGGCGATTTGGCTAATGATTCAAATTGAAAACTGGTAAGATTATAGTTCCTTGTTGCTTCAGATGTTGATTAGTACTGGAATTTTGAATAAAAGTCAGGTATAAATTAATATCGGCAGCCACTTTTGTCCATGAGGAAACTGAAAAATATGACTACAAATTACGAAACAATGTACATCCTCCGTCCTGACCTCGGAGAGGAACAGGTAGAGCAAGCAGTTACTAAATATCAAACTTTGCTTCGCGATCAAGGCGCTGAGGAGATCCAAATTCAAAATCGTGGGAAGCGCCGTCTGGCTTACGAAATCAAAAAACACCGGGATGGCATCTACATCCAGTTAAACTACAGTGCGCCTGCAACTGCGATCGCTCCCTTTGAACGCGCCATGCGTTTGAGTGAAGAAGTGATTCGCTATTTAACAATTAAGCAGGACATTGAAGAAGAAAAACCCCCTAAAGAGGAAAAAGAAAAGCCCACTAAAGTAGCTGCAACACCTGCAACACCTGTAACAGTCTAAGAGACTGAGGATTGGGGACTAACTAGTAACTAGAGACTAGGGAAGAAACTGAATGTCCAATCCCCACTCCCATTCAATAAAATTTTGTTTTTTTCTTTTTTCGTGACTTGTTTGGGAATGCTAAATTAACAAATACTTGCCAAAGGTAGTACTCCCGCAGTTATACCTAAAAGTGGACAAGATTCTGAATGGGAGCTTTAAGCTACTGTGAGCCAATCTGATACACCCAATATTCAAGTTCTCTCGACGGAAGTATCGCAGCTACGCCAGGAGTTGCAACTTCGCGATCAGTTAGTGCAACAACTATCTCAAGAACTCTTCCGGCTGGTAAAGGGTAACACTAGTTTTATGCCTCAGCAGCCGGAGTTTGAGCGCGATCTAACCCAGTTACACGCTTTACAAGAACAACTCCAAGCTGTAGAACAGCAGGTGGCGTTCTATCAAGAGCAAATTACAACTCGTGACTCCGAAATTTACCAATTGCGACAGTCAGTTCAAGAACTTACCGATCGCACTCGGATGTTAGAGCAAGTAGTACAAGAGTTGCCTCAAATTTACCGTCGGAAGTTTGAGGAGCGGATGACGCCAGTGAGAGAAAAGGTAGCAACGCTACAACGAGAAAACCGCCAGCTGCAAGCAGAACTGCAAAGTGTGAGTTACCGTTTAGCACTCAAAACTCGCAATGCTAGTCACAGCGGTATTGATTTACCAAATTTTCCCCGCCCAGCATCCGAACAAACTAATATTTCGACTCCCCAGAATGCCTAAAATCACCATTATGGTGGAATCTAAGAGGTAAGAAATTGGTGCATCAAAGCATCTTGGAGGCATCCAAGTAGTAGATCGAGGCAAAAATAACTATAGAGTTAGAAATAACGTCATAAGCTCATATTCTAACCTTGCTTACCTCCTGCTTCCTTTCACTAGTTACGCCGTATATAAAACAATTAACTTAGAGTAATTTGAAAAACCCTGTCTTTAAAAGGCTGGGGAGTATCACAAACAGTTGCATTTGCTTTGACCAATTTTAGTCATTTCTGAAATTTACTGCTTTAGGTAGATGACTTCCAATAAGCAGATTCATCTGCAATTTATACTGCCTAGCTCAAAGCCATGAGTTTCCCTCAACATTCTTTTTTAGACAAAAAAGAAGATCAGCCTGCTAGCACCAGACTGTTATCTTAAGAGAATGTGAAAAAATGCAAATATTGCTTGACTCCGCCATCCTTCTATAGGTAGATTTATTAGTTAGTCTGCTAGCACCAGACTGTTATCTTTGACGGTGGTAAAAATATCTTGGTAAGTGTGAAAAATTTCAAACACTGTATCGAGTTGGGTAAGCTCCAAAATCAACCGTACAGGAGCTTGTACGTTGCATAGAACCAAACGGCAACCACTCTGACGTGCAGCTTTTAAGCCTTTTACTAAAGGAACTAACCCAGAGCTGTCCATGAAGTTAACTTCTGCTAGGTCGATAACCCAGAGTTGATAAGCTTGAGGGACGACTCCAGCCATCTGTTCGCTTAAAGCCTTACCACCTTCCAAGTCTATGCTTCCTTGGGGTTTAAACAAAATCACTTGAAGTTCTTGTGTGAAAGCCATGAATTTAACAGGGTAATTGGAACACTTGACAAAAAATTGAAAAAGACATCAATACTTCTTCTCTTTCAACGGTGAAATGACCTTTTACCCAGATATTTGGGCAATTGCAGTCATACAGTTGAGAGAGATTATTTCAGTATTCATGTCGTATAATTTGTGATAACTTTCATCAATATAGGCATAAGCGCCTAACAATTTCGGTATCAACCGTATCTTTTACAAGATTTTCACAATTTAAACGGATATTTATAAATTTTCTATAAATTTTTTAATCTTTTTTCGATAAATTATGAACATGTGGTAGAAATTCCAAAAATATTCAAAAGTTAATAGCTACCATAGAATAAAAGCTATGGATTATTCAGTATTAAACTAATGACTTAATGACTCTATGTATTAATTTGATTGACACCCCACCCAAAAAAAAGCAAAGATATAGTAAAAGTAAAAATTTGTAAAGACGGCGGTGCGGAATGTCTTTAGAGCTGATTTCACTAGAAAATATCCAGGAAGTTGCTCATAATTACGGGTATTGGGCAATTTTTTTCGGAATTTTGCTAGAAAATTTAGGCATTCCCCTTCCTGGTGAAACCGTGACCTTAGTGGGCGGGTTTTTAGCTGGCAGCGATGAACTAAATTTCTGGCTGGTTCTCGGTGACGCAATCATGGGTGCTGTCATTGGTGGCACTTGTGGCTATTGGATTGGTAGAGTTAGCGGTTGGGCTTTTCTGGTAAAAGTTGGCAGCATATTTCGGATTTCTGAAGTGCGTCTGCTGAGTATTAAAGACCAATTTAGTAAAAATGCTGCTAAAGAGGTGTTTTTTGGGCGTTTTTTGGCATTGTTACGAGTTTTTGCTGCACCACTAGCTTGTATAGCTGAAATGCCCTTTGGAAAATTCTTTTTATACAACTTGTTAGGAGCAGTTGCTTGGGCTAGTTTGATGGTGACATTAGCTTTTTTTGCTGGCAAAATTGTCTCTTTAGAACAATTGGTTGCTTGGGTGGGTCAATTTGCGATCGCAGCGTTACTAATCCTCGCTGCCTTAATTATTGTCCCCCTGTGGCTGGAATCTCGCCAGGTTAAAGGTGCAGCAGAAGAGTAGTCAAGCATAAACTAAGTGAGGAGTGAGGAGTGAGGAGTGAGGAGTAAAGACTAAAGACTAAAGTAAAAAGTGAATTTTTTTAACTTTTACTTTTGTATTTTGCTTTTTTAACTCCTAACTCCTAACTCTTAACTTTTAACCTCTAATCTGCTTTGACCAAATGCGAGTCGGTAGTCCCCAAACGTAGATAAATCCTTCAGCGGCTTTGTGGTCAAATTTATCTTCGGCTCCGTAGGTTGCCAAATCGGGAGTGTAGAGGGAATTATCACTCGAACGCCCAACTATCGTAGAGTTGCCCTTGAACAACTTGACTCGTACAGTTCCAGAGACTCGCTCTTGTGTCTTTTGAATAAAGGCATCAAGTGCAACTTTGAGTGGACTGTACCACAAACCGTTGTAAACTATTTGGCTGTAAGTTTCTTCAATCCCACGCTTGTAATGGGTGACATCTGCCGTTATGGTCAAGCTTTCTAAATCCCTATGTGCCTGAATTAGCACCAACATTGCGGGTGATTCGTAGATTTCCCGCGATTTGATCCCCACTAGACGGTTTTCAATCATATCGATCCGTCCGATGCCATGATTTCCTACCGCCTGATTGAGTTCTTCAATTAGCTCAACTGGATTTTTGGATATGCCGTTGAGGGTTGTAGGAATACCACCCTGGAAACCAATTTCGATGTACTCTGGCTCGTTGGGAGTGTGAGCGATCGCTTTGGTCATCTCATAAATTTCTTCTGGTGGCTCAAATGACGGATCTTCGAGTAAACCAGCTTCAATACTACGACCAAGCAAATTCTTGTCAATACTATAGGGGGAAGATTTTTTGACTGGTGAAGGAATACCAAACTTTTCCCCATAAGCGATCGTTTCCTCACGACTCATTCCCCATTCTCTGGCTGGTGCGAGAATCTTCAGATTGGGGTTTAAGGCAGTGACAGAGACATCAAAGCGAACCTGATCGTTGCCTTTGCCGGTGCAACCGTGAGCGATCGCATCAGCACCATATTTTTCGGCTGTTTCTACTAATACCTTGGCAATCAGTGGACGAGCCAGCGCAGTTCCTAGAGGATAACGATTTTCATAAAGGGCGTTGGCTTGAATCGCTCCAAAGGCGTAATCTTTAACGAAGCTGTCTTTGACATCCGCCACTAGGGATTCACTTGCACCCGATTTCAAAGCTTTTTCTCTGATTGGCTCTAATTCATCTCCCTGACCTAAATCTGCTGCTAGGGTAATCACCTCTTCCACACCCCACTCCTGTTTGAGGTAGGGGATGCAAACTGAGGTATCCACTCCCCCAGAATATGCCAGGACAACCTTTTTGGCGCGACCCATTAATTTCTCCAGTTAGGACAACAAAGAATGAGTCATTATTATATCTAAACTAATCCATGTATATTTTATGGCGTTGCATAATTGAAGTATGAATTAGAGCAATCGCTATGCAATGTCCAAGGTGTGCATCAACTCATATCCACAAGAATGGGAAAAAAGGTAGTAAAGTTAACTCTTATATATCAAGAATTTGTATCTTCAGATGTTGTCCTGATTAAGGGTCAATCAAGATAACAAACAAAACTGTTTGAAATTCTTTGTTTGCTGATAAAAAGAAATAGACTTTTGGTCATTAATATTGGTTTGGATATTCTTCCCTCGCTCTATTTACTTTTACTTTTATAGTCAATTATGCAACCTGAGTGTTTTGACATAGCTAGTAACATGAATTAAACTAAACTCTTGCAATCAACAAAAGAATCTCGATCGATGCATCCAACTGAAAAAGCTGTTGTCCCTACTCGCGTTATTGGTTTAATTAGTGGCACATCTGTAGATGGTATAGACGCTGCGTTGGTAGAGATTTCCGGCACAGAATTGGATCTCAAAGTTGAGTTGGTAGCTGGGGCAACATATCCCTATCCAGCCAAACTCAGAGAAAGAATATTAGCAGTTGGTGCAGGCGTTGCCATCTCAATGGCAGAATTAGCAGAAATAGATGATGCGATCGCTCAAGTCTTTGCCCAAGCTGCCCAAAATATTCAAATTGGTCATCAGCCAGCCACTCTCATTGGCTCCCACGGTCAGACGGTTTATCATCGGCCACCTGCGGATAGGGGAATAGGGAAGAAAAGCACTGCCAACTCCCCACTAGGCTACAGTCTTCAACTAGGGCGCGGTGCATTAATTGCGCATCTTACTAACATTGCAACTGTGAGCAATTTCCGCGTTGCTGATATTGCTATTGGTGGTCATGGTGCGCCTCTCGTGCCCAGAGTCGATGCTTATTTACTCAGTCATCCCCAGGAGGGGCGTTGTATTCAAAACATTGGTGGTATTAGCAATGTTGCCTATATTCCGCCTCGGTATGGTGACTGGCTCTCAAAAATTCGTGGTTGGGATACTGGTCCAGGAAATAGTCTGTTGGATCTAGCGGTGGAGCATTTAAGCGGTGGTGCTAAGACTTATGATGAAGATGGCAATTGGGCAGCAAGTGGTACTCCTTGCCATCAATTAGTAGAACAATGGCTCAACCAAGACTACTTTCATCTACCGCCACCCAAATCCACTGGACGCGAATTATTTGGTGTGACTTACTTGCATCAGTGCTTAAAAGATGCTCAAGCATACCAACTCAATTCTGCTGACGTACTGGCAACTCTCACAGAACTTACAGCTGCTTCAATTTTTCATAGTTACCGAACTTTTTTGCCAGAAATGCCACAACGAGTACTATTATGTGGTGGTGGTAGTCGCAATCTCTATTTGAAACAAAGGTTACAGTTATTGTTGCGATCAATACCAGTTTCGACAACAGATGAAGTCGGCTTGAGTGCAGATTTTAAAGAAGCGATCGCCTTCGCGGTTTTAGCCTACTGGCGACATCTGGGTATTCCTGGCAACCTACCTACTGCCACAGGTGCACCTCAAGAAGTACTTTTGGGAGAAATTCACCAAGGTCAATTCTGAATGCTGAGTCAGGAACAATAGACAAGATAAAAAATTTCTTCATTCTTTACTCGCAACTCAGCACTCGTAACTTAGCACTGCTATAACTATAGTCTTGGCAGCACTCGAGCAAGACAGGGAACAAAAGGTGGCTCATACTTTTTTATTGGAACCAGGACGCTGGGCAATGGAAGGAAATTGGCTGGAACGTAATGGTATGCCAATTAGCGTCAAGGGTATGACCTTGGTCGCTTGGAATCGAGATAACTGGTTCACTATGGCCACAAAACTGATATTTCCAGGTAGCGATCGCTCTGAAATCTCTCTGCAATATAAGGGGCGGTTGCATGATGGAGAACGTCAGTATACTTTTTTACTACAACATAATATTTTGGGGCAGGTTGAAGGCGAAGGCTGGATTGGTTTGGATACGATCGTACAGCGTTACTGGGTACTAGGCGATCGTCAGCGTCGTAGTGGCTTTGAAACCCTACACCGGATTTCGCAAGATACATATTACCTCAGTAGTGGTATCTTAGCTGGTCATTTTTTAACTAACACAATGGAAGCTAGCCTAGAGCGTCAGTCAACTTAAAAGCAGCGCTGTCTCAGCGCTTTGCTGTTCTTCTAAGCCAAAAACCGCCGTTCAAAAAACTCTAGCAACGCACTGGTTTACCAACGCCTAATATCTCCTGCCCAACTTTAAACCATTCCTCGTTTATTCTCACCGACCTACTGAGTTGTATAGTAAAAAAGAAATGATCAAATTATGGTCAGGATTTTAGTATTTTACCTAACCATGTAGTCAGGAGTTCAGTTTCGTGAATCCTAAAGTCTCCGTTATTATCCCTGCTTACAATACTGAAACTTATATTGGGAAGGCAATAGAGTCAGCCTTAAAGCAAACACTCACTGACATTGAAGTTATCATGGTTGATGATGGCTCAAGTGATAAAACAGTAGAAGTCGCTAAAAGTTTCACCGATCAACGTCTCAAAGTAATAGTTAATCAGCAAAATCTTGGAGCGGCGGCGGCACGTAATCGCGCCTTCAGAGCAGCCCAAGGAGAATGGATTGCTGTACTTGATTCAGATGATTGGTATGCTCCCGAAAGATTGGAAAAGCTGGTGTCTCTGGCAAATAAAACAAATGCAGACATGATTGCTGATGATGTTTATTTGATCAAAGACGGTACAACATTTCCTTGGAGTACATTGATTCAAGAAAGTGGAGAACGTATAGATCAAATTCTCCAAATTGATATCGTTTATTTTGTAGAAACTGATGTCTTCGGGGAACCAGGATTACATCTTGGTCTAAGCAAGCCTTTATTCAAACGAGAATTCCTGATTAAGAACAGCATCGAGTACGATGAAGAAATTCGAATGGGTCAAGATTTTTGGATTGACATGAAATGCTTAATCAAAGGAGCTAGGTTTTTTATTGAGCCAAAACCCTATTATTTCTACCGTTCGCGCCCTGGTTCTCTTGTATATCAAAGCAAATTACCGCGTCTAAATCAATACTGCAAAGCTACTAATTCTTTCATGCAACAAGACATTGTGAAAAAGAATCCTGCTCTAATGCGTGCTCTTTCTTATAATCTTTCAGTCTATAAGAAAAATCTAGCATATCTTCAAGTTGTAGAACCTATAAAACAAGGAAAATGGTTATCGGCATTCACAGAAATCAGAAAATACCCGGGTTTCTTTTATGATTTTATGTCCCGATTTAATAGTATTGTCGAGCGTCGAATTCAATACTATGTGATGAATAATAAATCAAGTTTTGATATATATCCTAATCAACATAAAAAACGAAAAATTAACACTTAGAATATTACAGTTTTATCAATAAACAATGCATACTCACATAGTAATAATTAGCTTGAAGGTTAAAAATATTGTTAGGTAATCAGAAAATGTTTTAACAGTATTGGGCGAATATAATTCGCTATGATACAAACAAAGCTTACCTGCCTGGACTAATGCGAATTTAAGGGTTTGTTAACCTACAAAAGCAGGTAAGGTTTATTGTAGCTAAACTAATGCTGTCTTCTCCCAATACAAAGCAACGTTTTGTACAGAAGAGGAGATGCCAAGAGTGATAGCCCATTAGTCAAAATTGGGCAAACTAAAACTACACCACAATTTTTGAATGCACTTGTCCTCCCAAACATTTACAACCTGCTTTTGGAGTCGAATTTTCTATGTCAGACCCCAACATTGGTCGCTTACTCAGCAAACGCTACCAACTCCAAGAGTTAATCGGTACTGGAGCAATGGGCCGGGTTTATCGTGCTAAAGATACATTGTTGGGAGGTGTACCTGTTGCGGTTAAGTTTCTGGCTCTCTCAATCCAAAATGAAAAGATGCGATTGCAAGACCGCTTTGAGCGAGAAGCCAAAACCTGTGCTTTACTAGGGCAAAAAAGTATTCATATTGTCCGAGTTATGGACTATGGCGTAGATGACAATAACACCCCGTTCTACGTCATGGAATACTTACAAGGACAAAGCCTGAACAATATTATTCGCAAGCAACGATTACCTTTAGCAAGATTCCTCAGTATGGCGCGTCAACTCAGCCTGGGGTTACAGTGCGCCCATGATGGCATCCCAGTTGATGGCACTATTTGCCCAATTATTCATCGCGATGTTAAGCCAAGCAATATGCTGGTGATTCAAGATCCCAGTTTTGGAGAATTGGTCAAAGTTCTAGATTTTGGTATTGCTAAGTTATTACAGTCAGATGGCGACCATACAAAATTTTATTTGGGTACATTGGCTTATTCTTCTCCCGAACAGATGGAAGGTAAGGAATTAGACAACCGTGCTGATATTTATAGTTTGGGCGTCATGATGTTTGAGATGCTCACAGGCAAAATGCCATTGGTGGCACCAACTCACTCTTTTGGTGCGTGGTATAAAACACATCACTATCAAAAACCACGTTCTTTTGCTGAGGCTGCGCCTGGATTAGAGCTACCAAAAGAAATTGAAAATTTGGTGATGAGTTGTCTAGCTAAAAGAGCATGTGATCGCCCCCAAAGTATTACTGAAATCCTCAGAGTTTTAGCATCTTTAGAAAAGCCTGAGCATACACGCAAAATTCAGCAAGCCAGCCATGCCCTAGTTCCTACTATTACAGCTAGCACCGAGCTTGAACAAAAGACCAAAGGCGATTTGCGGGTATCATGGTCAAACGATGAAATCGCTCGTGCCATTTCCTGGCCAAAAAATAAACCAATTGCCGATATTGTGTTTCCCCAGCCCATTCATACCAATGGGGAGGTTTTACCAGCTTTGTGGGTGATGCTACCGCAAGAGGAAATTCAAAAACGTTTACTTTGTACACGCTATAACCAATTTCTTTTCATCTCTATCCCCCATCCCATGCTGCTATGGATTACTGTCATCTACAATCGCAAGCATGGCGCTAAATGGTTGCCTTATTACCTCGATCTCAAAACTAGCCTTGGTCAAGAAATTGCTCGGTTACTACAGCACACAGGTTACTACCGCCTCTTATTCTTTGCACGAGAAGCACCAAATCGCTGTACCCACATTTTACTTTCTAGCGTTGCTTCTGCGCAGGGGCAACGACTGCAAGAGTGGGTCGCAATGAGCAATACGTTGATGTCCTCTGCTGACCCGCAAATTAGTAAAAGTTTACTCAAAAACGAGTACGAAAAGATTAAGCCTCAGATTATAACAAAACTGGAAAGTATTGATACAGATTCTCCATACGATCTTTCCAGCTAGGTATAATTTCTTTATGTTACGTATTTTACAGGTAGTCGCTCCAATAATGTAACGTTTTATAAACAAAAGATATATAAATATGTAACTTCTAGTTATATGTATAAAGAGTGAAATCACTAGCTGCTAAAGCAGTGGTATCTAAATTATCTCTAAATCTTCCTGTGCAAATATTTCAGTGGATTGTCAATTTATGCAGGTGTGATTCCCCCGCTAGACGAAACAACAAGAAGTTTGGCTAAAGCAAACAACGGGTTTAGCGTGCAATGCTAAAGTTAGTCTAGACTCCACCAGATATGGCGTAGAGAATGTTTACTCATTCTTAGTGAATTTCGTGAATTCAACTTTTGCCCAATCTTGTAGAATTACTTATCGAAGTTGACGCCCCGGCATCCCCAGCTCTTTTCCTCCTTGGAACCAAGCAAGAGAAGGAGGTCGCCCACTGCGACATTAGAACGACTCTATGCCATAGTGGAACCTGAATCTAAGCCCCACTGGTGCTTAAGAAGCTCTTGATAAGTTGCCTCGCGCACGACCATTTGCTCATAAAGCTTGACTAAAAAGTCTTTAGCTTGATCGTGGCTCATATTCTGCACCTGAGTAGCAAATGAGCAGATGCTAAATTGCTGTTCCAAGGATAGTTTCATTGGTTGATTCATAATTAACTCCGAAAAAACAACGCGTAATGGTGATATCGCTCACAGAAGTCCAAATGGGATAATATTTGGACTCATATCTGTCCAACATTTGTTCCTCCGTATTACGAAAGATAACAATTGTTTGACAGATTGCCCACATCCAAAGTGTGGACTTTTTCTGCTCTGATATCTTGCACCTAATCCTACTGATATACCACCCAAGTCAGCTGAACCATATTCCGGAAAATAAGCTCTATTTGGTCTTAGATAGGTATAACTACCCCCTCATTCCTTCCTGCTTTGCACGAATATCCTTTAAAGAAAATATTGGGTGCTATGCAAAACCCGTCTTAGTCTTTGTGTTTAAAAAGCCTAAGATGGTGTCTCCCCAAGCGTGGAAGAAGCTTCGGAGGATAGAAATTTTAAGGAGGTTGGGGAATTAATGGTAATAAGCGTGAATTATAGTCGCTTTACCTTATTACGTGCAAGATGTCAATTTACCAATTTATACAAATTTAGCCTCTCTGGGTCATTTTAGAGGCTAAAAATATTTGTATCAAATTGTAAAAAGGAAAAATGCTCACGTTGAACAAATTACTGAGTATATTTACCAGATTAGTTATTTGTCCTTTGTCCTTTGTCATTTGTCATTTGTTTAAAGTTACTAAGCATCGACTAATGACTAATGACAATTTTCTTCAAGCGAGACGATGACAACTGTGATGTTATCGTGCCCTCCATGCTCTTTGGCAGCCTCAACAAGAGAGATGGCGGCTTTATCAAGCCAAGGACTATCTTGGAGGCAGTTAGCAATCTTCTGCTCGACAAGTTCTTCTGTAAGACCATCACTACATAACAGCAAGCGATCGCCAACTTTTACATCTAGTGGTTGCACATCAATTTGATGCAAGTCTTCGCGCCCCAAACAACGCGATAATACATGGCGAAAAGGATGTAATCGTGCTTCATCTAAGGTGATGTCACCGATTTTGATTGCTCGTGCTACCCAAGTGTGGTCTTCCGTTACCTGTTCTAAGTGTGATTCTCGGAAGCGATACAGCCGCGAATCGCCAACATGAGCGCACCAGGGCGACTCTGGGGAGCGAAAAATCACTGCTACAACCGTTGTCCCCATATCGGCGCGTTCGGGATGATTTTGCTGATCCTGCAAAATCGCTTCATTGGCACCCCACAAAGCTTGCTCTAGCAATTCTTGAGAAGACTTAGAAGTTTCCCAATTTGCTACCAAATACGCCTGAATTTCTCCAGTGGCAATCCGGCTTGCCTCCTCACCTCCGGCATGACCACCCATACCATCGGCAACAACGAAAAATCGCCCTTCTGGGTCTATATAGTAAGCATCCTGATTATTAGAACGAATAAGTCCCGGATCGCTAAAACCCGTGAAATTAAGTTTCATAATTTTTTTGCAACAATTAATACATACGATCGTAACGGTCGAGGCGTAAAAGTAATCGGATCATGATCGCTGAAAGCGCCGCTGCAATTAAACCAGGTAGCAGTGCTAACCATACATAATCCTTAACCACTAAAATAGTAGCTGAAAGCGTGAAACCGCTGATTAACAGAGCATAGCTTATTGAGAGCTGAATACTGCTCTGTCGTCGCAGCAGGCGTTCGGTTTCGATAGACCGAACGCGCAAGCGCATATCTCCCTGCTCTAGCTTCTCTAATGTATCCTCTAATCTACGTGGTAGACCAAAGGCGGTACTACTTACCTGAGCTGCTTGGCGACTTAATTCGTTAAGAAAGCTATTCCCCTCTGAACCATTCATATCGGTCATAAGTTGCATTGCATACGGTTTGGCAACTTCCATAAAGTTAAATTCGGGATCTAAGCCTTTGCCTACCCCTTCTAGGGTAGAAAAGGCTCGCATCACGAAAGTGAAAGTTGCTGGAAATCTAAATGGCTGATTATAAGCTATTTCGTAAAGGTCGTCACTGATTGCCGCGACTGATTGATTTTCAAAGGGCTTATCCATGAAATGATCGAGCATGTACTGCACGGAACGCCGTACTGGGCCCATATCATCCGTTGGGGCGATCGCACCTAAATCGATTAGAGATTGCACAACGCGATCGCCATCTTTTTGGGCAATACCAAATAGTGTTTGCATCAATCCTTCGCGGATGTTGGACTTAATCTGCCCCATCATACCGAAATCGTAGAATATCAAAGCACCATTTGCACTAACGGCAATATTGCCTGGGTGAGGATCGGCGTGGAAAAAGCCATTATTGAGTAATTGTAGTAAGTAGGCTTGAGCGCCTTGACGAGCGATCGCTTTTCGATCCAAACCTGCTGCTTCTAAAGCTTCGTATTGGCTAATTTTAATTCCAGGGAGATATTCCAAAGTCAGCACTCTGGAAGTGGCATAACGCCAGTATACTCTTGGGACATTCACCCAATCATAGGCACGAAAGTTACGGCGAAAAGTATCGGCGTTACGGCCTTCGTTGAGATAATCAATTTCTTCCCAAAGAATGCGGCAACATTCTTCGTAAATACCCAACCAATCTCTTCCCCGTCCCCATTTGGGATGGCTTTGAAAGTAGCGGGTAATTCCTTTGAGAATTTGTAAATCTATTTCAAATAACTTCTTTAGTCCAGGACGTTGCACTTTGACAACAACCAATTCCCCTGTATGTAGTACAGCTTTGTGTACTTGCCCCAAGCTAGCAGCAGCTAAGGGAATAGGTTCAAAATTATGGAAGAGTTCAGGAATTTTCTTGCCTAGTTCTTTCTCAACGATCGCTTCTACTTGCTCATAACTAAATGCGGGTACTTTGTCTTGTAACTTGGCTAGTTCTTCTACATATTCACCAGGGAATATATCAGCACGGGTAGAAAATAGTTGCCCAACTTTGATGAAGGTTGGTCCTAAATCCAATAGAGTATTGCGAATCCAGACTGCTTGGGTTTTGCGTCTTGCAGCTTGCTTTACATCAGTCACACCTCCCGGATAACTCCAAGATTTGTTGTATAGCCAAAGTTTGAACAGTAAGGTCAAGACAAAAGACCAAATGTCCACAAAACGCCGTTTGCTAGAGTATTTTTCCCGATTCCAACGGTATGCCTTCTCTGAATAACCTTGTTCCATATACTTTGTTTACCGTTGGTTTGCGACCGAATCACTTGGAAGAAAAGACACTCTGATTCCTAAACTATTTTTTTCTTAAATGTCCTTTGTCATTTGTCATTCGTGCATAATTTTTGACTAATGACCAATGACTAATGACTAAAATTTATGCAGAAGTTCGGCGATAATGTTGCAATTCTGTTCGTAACAGGGCAATTTCTGCTCGTAATTCGTCAATATCTGCTTGCAAGTCACCGGAATCAGAATTGGCTTGCCCAGTACTTGCGGTAGCTTGACCAGCATTAGCTGATTCTGCTGCCCGATTTGCCCGCTCTAGGACTTCTTCTGTAAACTGGCGTAACTGCTCTCTAGCTTCTGCATCAAATTTGCCCAGATCGCTCAAAGCATCGGTCAAGGCGACCTCTAAACGCTCATTAACTACTTCTGCTACCGCTCTGCCTACGAAAAAGGCTTGCACAAGGGGATTACTCATAAATTTTTGTTACGTTGCACCGCAAGAGAATTATAACTTGCCTGTATGCTTTGCGGCTTCTGTTGTTGAGGTAGAAATTTACATCAGGCGATCGCTTTACTGATCGCATTCCAGCAACTCTCGATAATATTGCTCTGGTGTACTTGGTAAATAATTTGTCATTTGCAAAGTTTGTTCCCTCAACTTGAAACCTTGGGTAATGTTAATCCGGCTGAGGAAATCGATATCATGGGAAATTACCCAAAGCGCTCCTTGGTAATCATTGATACCTGCTACCATCTGTTCAACAGTTTCAATATCCAGGTTATTAGTTGGTTCATCGAGAATCAGCAGATCGATTTCTGAGATACTAATCATAGCGATCGCTAATCTTGCCAACTCACCTCCACTCAATACAGAAGCGCTTTTGTGAACGTCATCATATTTAAAGAGAAAGTGTCCTAATTGTTGACGCAAAAGCTGATAGCTGAGATCGGGATTGGCAGCTTGCATATTTTCCAGAACTGTGTATTGGCGATTTATCAATTCATAGGTTTGATCGAGATATACAGCTTTCATCGTTGGTGTGAGCAAAACTTCACCTGATTCTAAAACCGCTGTTTGGTTTTCCATTCCCAAAACTGCCTTTACCAAACTCGATTTCCCAGAACCATTTGCGCCGATAATGGCTATGCGATCGCCAGATGATATATGCAGTTGAATATTTTGAATTAACAGACGTTCTGATACTTTAAGATTTGCACCCTGGATATTGATTAGATTTCGGTGCTTGTGATTTTTTTCTTCTAGCTGAATACTTGTTACTTTCGTAGTTTTGACTTTCGTCTCTGCAACCTTTTGATTAGCCTTTGCTACTGCTACTTCATGTTTCTTTTTCGCAGTTCCACTAGATACCTCAGCTTTGGTTTTAATTAGTCCTGCTGCCATTTTATCAATACTACCATTCAGAAACTTGGCTCGACCGTTGCGACTAGATTGGGCTGCGCGTTGCTGTTCTTGCATAGCTGTGGCTTGAGTACGTTTGAGTTCTTTTCTGGCGGCTTCGTGCGATCGCATAGCTACCTCTAACTCGATTTCTTTTTGTTCTCGATACAAAGAAAAATTGCCTCCATATACTTTCAAACCAACAGGTGTAAGTTCCCAGGTAACTTCTGTCACTTGATCTAAGAAAAAAGGCTTATGAGAGACAATTATATACGCGCCGCTGAAATTAAAAAGAAACTGTCTTAAGCTTTCTAATGTTTGCAAATCCATGTGATTTGTTGGCTCATCAAGTAACAGCAAGTTTGGTTCTTGAGCCAAACCGATCGCCAAAAATAGTTTAGTAATTTCTCCGCCACTCAAGTTAGCGATTGGTAAAGATAAGTCAAGTTTTGTGTGAAATTGTGTTTGCAAAATATCTTCAATCTTCCACCAGTCATCAGACATGGAAATCAAAAAATTAAGTACTGTATCTGCTGTAATTTTTTGTCTGATAGTGCTGACTTGTGGCAAATAATAGACCATGCCATGACGCAAAACTGAGCCTGTATTGGGGCTGATTTGACTTGCAATTATCTTGAGTAGGGTTGATTTTCCTATTCCGTTGCGACCAACCAAAGCAATGCGATCGCCTGCTTCAATATTCACATGAACTTCTTGAAACAAAATTCTATCTATGCTGAGGTTATAGGCTAAATTATCAGCTAACAATATTGATTTTTTCGGCATTCTTATCAAACCTCAATTCGCAAACTTTTACCCGCGTTTTCCCAAAGCTGCGGGTAGATTAGACACAAAAAAACTCAGCCGCAGACACTCGTCAAACGGTTCTATGTAGATAGGAGTAATGACAATATTTTTAGTGCATGACTATGTGAAGTAACCCTGTCAAACTAGTTGCGTTTATTCTTCGTTGACATTTGTTGCTTTGGCGCAACAGGTGTTTGGTACTACTTCATTTGTGCTATCTCGTTGGAGTTGTGATGAGGTTTGATATTAACTACAGTGTAGCACCAAGGGATTTCGGAAATCGAGGATGTGATGTCTGACGACAAGCTGCAAAGCGTCTACGCTTTTTTCTTCTCTGTGCCTTCTTTGCCTCTGCGGTAGAATGCGATCGCCAACCATAACACTGCTAAAATCAATCCATAACTACTTGATGCCGTATCCATTCTATGACTATTGCTCAAGAATTAGATTCTCAAGAAGGCATCTGCCAAGATGTTATATTTCCCCCTGGTGATTTATATAGTGACGAACCTCCCTTGGAAAGCGAACTGCATTTACGGCAAATAATCCTACTATTAACATGTCTGGAATGGTTATGGCGAGATAGAAATGATTTCTATGCGGCGGGGAATCTAACTATCTACTACAGTCCGCGCCAACGCAAATCAGAACACTTCCGGGGGCCAGACTTTTTTGTAGTGCTGGGATGTGAACGTAAAACCCGTAAAAGTTGGGTAGTCTGGGAAGAAGATGGCAAATATCCGCATGTAATTTTGGAAATTTTGTCTGACTCAACAGCTAATACTGACAAAGATTTAAAGAAAAAAATCTATCAAGATACCTTCCGCACACCCGATTATTTTTGGTTCGACCCTTACACACAAGAATTTGCGGGATTTCATTTAGTAGATGGAGAATATCAACCTCTACAAGCAAGTGAACAAGGATATTTGTGGAGTCATCAGCTAGGATTATATTTGGGAGTTTATGAAGGTTTATTGCGGTTTTTTACACGCGATGGGCAACTAGTACCAACACCGGAAGAAACGGCAGTTCAGATACAACAACAAGCTAAACAAGCCGAACAAAAGGCAGAACAAGCTGAACAAAAAGCTGAACGTTTAGCAGCAAAACTACGGGAGTTAAATATCGATCCAGATACAATTTAGACCAGAGCTATTTCATTTAGGATAGTGTTGTGCTAAAAACTCCTCAGCTTCAGTCTTATCTTTAATTACTCTATCCAAAGTAGCAGCAAGCATATCATCTAATATTTGCCGATATTGGGGTCCTGGTTTGTAACCAAGTTTCTTTAAATCATTGCCATTCAGTAGTGGCTGCACATTAGCCCAAACAGTTAAATATTCCCAAATTTGATGTCTAAGCGATCGCGGACTTTGCACAGCAATTAAAATCAGCATTGGTAAATCATACTGTCGCAATAACTGTACTACTTGACTAGGACTTTGACACTCAGGCAAAGATTGCATTACCTCATCTTGGGCAAAAGCCAAGCTTTGCAAGCGTTTAATGCCATCTTCTTGCAGTTGTAGATTCTTTGCAACTTTCGCCCGATATTGTGGTGTCAGATGGGCGATTAACGTTTCTAAACGCATTTCCCAATGGATGAGGGTTGTTTGCGGGTCAAATCGCTGCAAACAGCGTTCTAGCAAACGCAATTGTCGTAGGACTTCCACATCTAGCTTCAGGGTAGGATGGATGCATTGCAATGCCCCTAAGTTATCTAGCAACTGCAAAGCCGATTTCCAGTAGGGGGCTTCTAAGATGTGTTTTAGTTCTGTTTTCAGTCGCGTTTGCAGGGCTGGAGTTCTGCTATTCTCTTGAGCAGTGCGATCGTAAACACCACTGTTGATGGCATAACGGATAAACTCTTCAGTTTGCGGTTCTATCTGAAATCCGAAGCGCACGGCAAAGCGCACACCACGAAAAATGCGGGTGGGGTCTTCGATAAAGCTATTAGCGTGCAAAACCCGAATTTGTTTAGCTTGTAAATCTAGTAAACCGCCAAAGAAATCAAGTAACTCACCAGCACGAGGAGAAGTCAGACGCAAGGCAAGGGCGTTGATGGTAAAATCTCGGCGATACAAATCTTGACGAATGGAACTCGCTTCAACTTCTGGATTTGCGGCTGGATAAGGATAGAATTCTGTTCTAGCGGTGGCAATATCTACCCACAGAGAATCTAATTCCGGGTCTTTGTGCCACAACAAAGCCGCAGTTTGAAAAGCCCCGTGGATTTCTAAGCGAGCCGTAGGGTAAAGTTGTTGGAGTGCCTTTGCTAATTCCACACCAGCACCGACATCTGCTGATTTATGAAAGCCATCAACCACAAGATCGATATCTTTAATCATCAAAGTGCCTGATGCTACTTCTGTTAATAGCAAATCCCGCACCCCACCACCTACTAGATAAAGATGCCAACCCCGTTTCTCTGCCTCTTGCGATGCTGTGGTGAGTAATTGCCATAATTGTGGAGCAAGGCGATTTTGCAACTCAGTGCTAAGAGGAATTTTGAATTTTGAATTTTGGATTTTGAATTTTTGCTCTCCTTCCTCATCTTCATCCCTTTCTTGATGTAATTCCCGTAAGACATCAGTACGGGTAACAATGCCCAGTAACTGCCCATTTTCCAATACTGGTAAGCGTCCGATATCATAAGTCACCATCACCGATTCAATTTCTGGCAATGTCGTATCTGGTGTAATTGTTTTGAGATTCTTGGTCATATAGCCCTTGACTGGCGCATGACTAAATCCGTGGTGTAAGGCGATATCAATATCCCGCCGCGAAATAATACCTACTAGTTGCCCTTGAGTATCGACTACAGATAAACCAGAGTGTCTATAGCGTAATAAAATGCGCTGGGCTTCGGCAATTGTGGTTTCAGGCAGAATTGTGCGGACAGGAGAAGACATCAAATCCCTAGCAGTGGGGGGATGGGGAATTTGTGCTTTTACCCCGTCAACGAGTTGTTTTAATATTGCTTGTGAATCAACTCCCCTTAGATTTAGCGATGCGGCTTGCGAATGACCGCCGCCGCCCAAGAGTTGGAATAATAGGTTAAGATTCGTTTTGGGAATTTGCGATCGCCCAATTACAGTTAACCGTGAATCCTCTTCACTTAAATGATACTCATTAGCCAGTAGTAGAGCATCAATTTCAGTTAATTCTACAAGTTCCGAAGCTAGACTCGACAGCCCCGGCACAAAACCATCTGTTTTCAGAGTTACCCAAGCAACCGTATATCCATGTAGACAGAGATATTCTAAACTTTCCAGAGATTCAGTTAATAGCTGCTGCAATTGCGGAGATAATCCGGGGTCACGGTATGTGGAAATTACTGATAAACTAGCCCCTTGTTGCATCAACCAAGCCAAAGCTAGGGCATCCCGTGCTGTGGACTGGTCATATGTCAAAGAGCCAGTGTCAACGTGGATACCCAAAGCCATCACAGTTGCTTCGGCAGAAGTCAAGGAAATTTCCTGTTGTTGCAATTGCTCCACAATGAGAGTTGTGGTAGCTCCTACTGAGTCAATATGCGAGCGCGTGGCGGGAATATCTGATTCTTGTCCTAAGTGATGGTCATAAACTATAATCTCTTTTAGATTAGGTAAATCTAACCACTCAGCAGCTTTACCCAAGCGATCGCGGTGTTGTGTATCCACCACATTCAGAGAGCGAATTTTTTCTGGATTCACCGAACGGCGTTCAATCAGTGGATATTCATCCCGATGCAATGCTAAAAAATCCCGTACAGGAGGATGAGAGCCGCCAGTTAGCACAATCTTGCTTCCCGATAGTAGGCGCGTCAACCCTACTGCTGCTCCTAATGCGTCAAAATCTGCTGTTGTGTGGCAAAGAATTAAATCCATAGTTAAGAGTCATTAGTCACTTGTATTTAGACAAAGGACAAATGACAAAAATGTTGCAATTTCTGCTAGCTTAAAAATAATAAGAAAGTGTCAGTGTCGCCCTTTAGGATATTCTATCCTTAGTATTTCGCTGTATTGGGAGAAGTAAAAATGACCATAATATTCCAATTTGCCTTGATAGGTCTAGTACTGTTGTCTTTTGTCCTTGTTGTAGGCGTTCCGGTTGCTTACGCCACTCCCCAAAACTGGAATGAATCTAAAAAACTGCTCTGGGTTGGTTCTGGGGTCTGGATTGGTTTGGTGTTTTTAGTTGGTTTGTTAAACTTTTTTGTCGTTTAGGCGACGGCTTTGCTCTGGCGCAGGCACATAATATAAGAACTAGAGGGGCAGAAAAGTCAAGGTCAAAGGTTAAGGGAAACAAAAGATTTTTTCTTTTTCCTACTAACTTTATTTTGACCGCGCTTTCCTGCTCCTCTACATTTAAATAAGAAATGTATATTGGCCAGAACTATAGTTGATTAAGAGGCAGTCATGGCAGTTTTCGAGGGAACTTTTACCCAAACGGAGCCTTTGCGGTTTGCAGTGGTGATTGGTCGATTCAATGACCTTGTTACCGGAAAGCTGCTAGAGGGATGTCAAGATTGCTTGAAACGCCACGGTGTAGATCCTAACCCCCAAGGTAATCAGGTGGACTATGTTTGGGTTCCGGGAAGTTTTGAGGTACCTTTAGTAGCTCGCCAACTAGCACTTTCCCATCGTTATGATGCTGTAATTTGTCTTGGCGCAGTCATTCGGGGGCAAACACCCCATTTTGATTACGTATCCGCCGAAGTTTCTAAAGGCATTGCCGCCGCTAGTTTTCAAACTGGAGTGCCAGTAATTTTTGGCATTTTGACAGTAGATACTATGCAGCAAGCCTTAGAACGGGCAGGTATCAAAGGTAATCATGGCTGGGATTATGCTCTAAACGCCCTAGAAATGGCAAGCCTGATGCGGCAATTGCGTTCTAACCTAGCAGAGCCATATTCTCGTAATAGCCAGTCTTTGCCAGCCGCTTTTCCAAGTGCCAGCGTTGGCAATTTAACTTTGGAATCAGAAGAACTCGGCTAGTCCGTCATTAGTCATTTGTCCTTTGTTATTCACCAATGACCAATGACCAATGACTAATGACCAATGACCAATGACCAATGACTAATGACCAATGACTAATGACCAATGACCAATGACAAAATAAAGGGGTTGACAATAAGTGATAAATCTGAGATATTGATATATGGCAATTGATTGCGGGTGTAGCTCAGTGGTAGAGCGTCACCTTGCCAAGGTGAATGTCGCGCGTTCGAATCGCGTCACCCGCTTCCAAATAAAACCTCTTGAAGTTAAAAATCTCAAGAGGTTTAGTATTTTTAGGGTGCGTTAAAGCGTTTGTAGATTAGCTCTGCACCCTTGTAAAGCCCTTCAAGTGTTTACAGGTGAATAAAAACTAGCACAATCTATATATTTGAACAAAGAGTTACACACTACAATAGATATTTTAGTAATTCCTGCTCTGTAAACACTTGTAAACTCGAAGGAATAGATATTGGACATAATGCCGATCTAACCTTGAGAACTGATAGTAATATATAGTTACAGTGACCCAAAGAAAAATTAGCGGGTTTGTTGATGTGTGTTGTTTACGAGCGTAGCCTTCCCAAAGGATTTGCTTTAGGAGTGGTCGCCCCTATGCTTAAGATTGTAACAGGTGTGTCAGCATAATAAATCCCCTAAAACGCAACCACATTACCTTGAAAGCGACAGATGAAGAGAAGGAAATTTTTAAACAAGATCGCCAGCTACGGGGAAAGATTACAAATAGATAACTCCGTACTTATTTGGCAATTAGTAGAATACTTAAAGTTAGCTGCATCTACTGTTGGTAATCAGGGCAATGTTTGCATCACCTTTTTATGTATATAAAGACAGAAGCTTTTAAGGTGTTTACCAAGGCATTATATTCTCGTAGTTCGTGTAAAACACGCTCAAGTTATTAGAACGCTTGTGCAATCTCAAAAACCCGAAAAAATCGATTTCAATACCGAATACCCCTGTCCCTGTCGTCGCCGGGGTCAGCTAATTCCGATTACGTTGACAGAAGCATTTGGTTGCGATCGCTGTCAGCAAATCTTTGTTGTAGAAGATAATGGTCATGTCCTAGAACAGCTTTCCACCACCTATCCCTATAAACGGGCTTGGCGTTGGATGGGAAATAGTTGGCATGTTGTCCATCCCCGCTTGGGAGAAAGCTATTTGCCTATAGCGCTGGGCATTATTTTCGTGCTAGTGATTATATGGCTGCCATTAGCACTGCGATTGGCAAATGGTTCCAGCATTATTGCTTGGGCAATGGTGGCGGTGCTATTGGCTATCTTACCAGCACTAATGGTCTGGCTTACCTACAGACGTTAACTCAATGACTGTTGAATTGGATGACCACCCCGAACCGATTACTAGTGCCCAACGAGCCTATCAAGCTTCCCTAAAGTTGGCGCTCACAAAGGGAGCAGACCGGAGTCGTGCAGTATTGGCAATGGCAAAGGCGATTGAGCGCTCATTTGACGACATTCTAGAAGCCAATACCTTGGATTTAGAAGCCAGTCGGGAAATGGCAGTGCCTGAGTTGATATTGGACTGGCTGAAGCTGACTCCCACAAGGCTAGAGATGACAGTGGACATTTTACAACGGTTGGGGGAATTATCAGATCCGCTGCGACGCGTTAGAACCGCTGATTATCAACTGGAAGATTCTCAAAGTTACACCCAGTTAATGCCTTTGGGAGTGATTGGATTTATTTATGAGGCGTTTCCCGATTTAGGAGCGATCGCAGCGGGTTTTTGTATCAAAACTGGCAATTGTATAATTCTCAAAGGCAGCACCGAAGCCAGCCATACCAACGCCGCTATCGCTGAGGCATTGCAAAATGCGATCGCAGAAGTTGGTCTAGCTCCCGGCTGTCTAGAACTGATCACAGCAGAACATGGGGCTTCAGTTCGGGATCTAGTTACCCAAGACCAGTACGTGAATTTAGTGATTCCCTACGGACGTTCTAGCTTAGTGCAGCAAGTAGTCCGACAGTCAACTTGCCCAGTTTTAAAGTCGGCGATGGGTAACTGTTACCTTTATTGGTCGCTGAATAGCAGCTTAGAAATGGTGCGCTTGATGATTCTTAATAGTCATCAAAGTGAACCCGATCAAGTTAACGCCATTGAAAAAGTACTAATTCATCGTCAAGCCTTGCCATCATCTTTAGCAGTTCTGTGGAACAGCTTGACGGAAAAAGGCTTTGAAATTAAAGGGGATGCAGAACTAGTACAAGCCTTTCCCCAGTTGCAGCTGGTAAAAGAAGGCGAATGGGGAAACCCTTATTTAACGAGGACAGTAGCTTTTAAACTGGTGGATAGTTTAGAGGCTGCGATTGCCTGGATTAATGAATACAGCAGTGGTCATGCTGACTCCATCGTTACTGAATCCTACCAGGAAAGTCGGCAGTTTGCCTTGGGAGTTAACAGTGCCTCTACCTACATCAACACTTCTCCGCGTTTTTCCCGCAACCCTTCGCGGGGAGATTCAGTATTTCTCGGTATGTCTAATCAAAAAGGTCATCGCCGGGGATTTATCAGCCTGGAAACTTTGACCACCGTTAAGCACATTGTTCAGGGGAATGGCAGATTTTAAATAATTCGTAATTCGTAATTCGTAATTAGAAAAGGGTTTGTCAAAATTGCCTGTAGCGGCAGCTATGTTTCGTTTGGGGTCTAAATGTCCCAATCGAAATTTTAAACTTAACACAATCTTAATTTCTGCTTGATCCTGGATTGGTAAGTTTCTTGTGTTAAGTTGAGCAGCTATTGGGAGACAAGTCAAATCAACATAATTAGTAATTCATAATTATTAGACCGATTAACATCTGCTGTTTCTATAAAAAGCAGCGATATTTGATTTAGGGTCTAAATCTCCATACAAAACGCAATTACGAATTACGAATTATTTAAACCACTATTTGTGATTTTCACAACTGACCCTCCTAAAGTTTGCCAACTGTATTTACATCTGGGAAGGGGTGAATATGGAACTTATGGATGGTACACGCCTACTAGCAAATCGGTGCAGACGGCGGAATTTCTTGTTGGGTGCAGGATTCTTAACAGGGTTAACAATCGCTAGCCAATGGCATCCGGTATTGGCTAAATCAAGGTTTTCTAGCTATCCGTTCAGTCTTGGTGTTGCCTCTGGCGATCCTTTGCCGGATGGTGTTGTTATCTGGACACGACTGGCTCCCAATCCACTCTCTGGAGGTGGAATGCCACTGGTAAATGTTCCAGTGCGGTGGCAAGTCGCCCTTGATGAAAACATGAAACAGGTTGTGCGACGAGGAACAGTACTAGCAACACCAGAGTTAGCGCACTCAGTCCACATTGATGTCCGTGGGCTAAACCCTGAGCGTTGGTATTGGTATCAATTTCAAGCAGGTAAGGAAGTTAGCCCCATTGGACGGACTCGTACAGCACCAGCATTTTATAGCTATACTCAACAACTGAACTTTGCTTTTGTCTCCTGTCAAGACTGGCAAAATGGCTACTATACAGCTTATCGGCATTTAGCTGAGGAAAATCTTGACCTTGTGGTTCATCTAGGTGATTACATCTACGAATACGGGCCACAATCTGGTGGGCCGCGCCAGCATAATAGTCCAGAAATTATCACTCTTAAAGACTACCGCGATCGCCACGCCCTCTACAAAACTGACCCGAATCTTCAAGCTGCTCATGCGGCTTTTCCCTGGATTGTCACTTGGGACGATCATGAAGTTGACAACAACTATGCCAACTTAATCCCCGAAGATAACCAAACCCAAGAGGCTTTTAGAAAACGGCGAGCTAATGCCTACCAAGCTTACTACGAACACATGCCTTTACGTCGGTCTTCATTGCCCAATGGCCCAGATATGCTGCTTTATCGGCGATTGACTTTCGGTAATTTAGCTGAGTTCAATGTGCTAGACACGAGGCAGTATCGCACTAATCAACCTTGTGATGATGGAATTAAACCTCGCTGTCCCCAAGCTTTTGATCCAAATGCTACGATGACAGGCTCAGAACAAGAGCAATGGCTACGAAAAGGGTTAGACCAATCGCGATCGCGCTGGAATGTGATTGCTCAACAGACCATGCTAGCCGAGTACAATTTCAATAGTAGTCCAGGTGCCAATGTCTTCAATGTAGATCAGTGGGACGGTTACGTGGCTGCACGTAATCAGCTTTTGAGTTTTCTCAACCAGCGCCAACCCTCTAATCCAGTGGTAATTACTGGAGACATTCATTCTAGTTGGGTACACAACCTCAAGCTTGACTTTAATAACCCAAACTCGCCGACTGTAGGCACTGAATTCGTAGGAACTTCAATCACCTCTGACTTTCCCACCTCATTTATCGCTCCAGTTCAAGCTTCCCTAAGCAACAATCCCCATACTAAGTTCTTTGACGGTGCTTACCGAGGATACGTCCGCTGCAACCTGACTCCAAAACGCTGGCAAACTGATTATCGTGTTGTATCAAGCATCGTTGACTTGAATGCCTCAGTCAAAACCCTAGCTTCCTTTGTAGTCCAAAATGGACAACCAGGGGCACATCTAAGTTAAGCAAATCTCACAAGCAATCAAACAAACCCTCCAAATAGAATCTGGGGGGTTTTAATATAGTATTAAATATAATTTCGACTATCAAAATATCCAAATTTGAACCATCTTATCCCAGATTTTGCGGATGTTCGGATATAGCAATCCTATCTGATTTACCAAAACTGTAAAAGACTTAAAAAGCTAGATGATACGGTAAATTGAGAAGGAGTGTAAACTATTCAAATCGTAAGCGATCGCCTGTTGAAGGCGATACTAAATCAATCTTCCTATAGAGTTATTTTGGCATTTATTTGCAATACTTAACTAACTTCTAATTAATAAAAGTAAACATAGATTAAAAATAATAACTAACATCATAATTTATTAAATTCATCAGTCTAAATTGAGAGTATGCTGAATAGTTGAAGTCTAGTTGAAAATTTAAGTAACTAAGTGCAAACAAACTTTAACATTTGTTTAGTTTTTTATCCTTTGCCATTTGTTTGAGTGTTAAATACTAAAAAACAAAGTTTATTTATGGCAACTTACTAATTAGATTGTCAAGCAAGGTGGTGAAAATCCGACCAGAGCCAAGTACCAACAGCGAAAACAAAAGTAAACTTCACAAAAATTACGTAAGATGATCAGAAGAATTTTGCTGGCTGTATCGGGATTGGGACACGCAGAGGAAATGCTCAAAACTCTGAAAGAAATCCCTTCTGTTCAATCTGCAAAAGTTACGATTTTGCATGTTGTTCAAGCACAAAATGCTGCTACTACCATGACAACTAAATGGGAAAATGGTGGCAAAATTCTGGCGAATGCCATTCAAACTTTGAACTTAGATCCTAGCCAAGTTTCTTCAATTTTGCGTGAAGGCGATCCCAAAGATGTGGTTTGCCAAGTAGCTGATGAAATCGACGCTGACTTGATTATTATGGGTTCACGCGGACTGAAGCGGCTGCAATCGATTTTATCGAACTCAGTCAGTCAGTATGTTTTCCAGCTATCTTCTCGCCCGATGTTGCTGGTAAAAGATGACATTTATGTTAAAAGAATTAAGCGCATTATGGTGGCAATAGACAATTCTGATTCAGCAAAAAATTGCTTGAAATTGGCATTGTTTTTACTGCGAGATATTCCAGGTGGCGAGTTAATTTTGGCAAATATTAGTACAGATTTCGGCGGTAAAAAATCGGAAATAACCAAGGTTAACCCGGATCAAAATCCAGTTTTAGCAGCCGCTGTTGCAGAAGCTGAAAAACTAGGGATTCAATCTCGTTCTTATATCAGCAGTGGCAAACCTGGTGAAGAAATTTGTCGATTGGCAGAAGAGTTGAATATAGACTTATTATTGCTCGGCTCTCCAGATCGTCGTCCATCGATCGCTAAGAGCTTTGTTGATATAGATCGGCTCATCGGATCTTCCTTGTCTGACTATGTTCGAGTCAATGCTACTTGTCCGGTATTGTTGGCGCGGACAATCGCTTAAAGTCAACGGTGCTGAGTATAACAATTGTTGTCATAGAATAGTAAAGTAAGACTTATGTTGTCTTTACTATTCAGCGTTAAGTTGCTGGTTGATAAATAAAAACCCCTACACTATTGGTGCAGGGGTTATTTATTTTATGCACAAACTCTTAACTATCTTTTCCACCTTCGCGGCTAGCAGTTTGGATGTAAAGAATTAGTAAAAACACGGCGGGGACTAGTACGAACAAAATGCTCGCTATGAACCCCAGGTCATTAACTTGCATGGCAAGAAAACCTCTCTTTAATTTCCAGTCAACAACATTAGGATAGCATCATCGATGACACAGTTATACCAATTCAAAATTCAAAACTTGTACTGAGCTTGTCGAAGTATTCAAAATGTCCGTATATCATCTCGTAGAGAGGAAACTTAATTTTGGTAAGTATTTTGACTACTGAGTGGATAAAAATTGAATGGCAGATTTGAGAACTAAGGTTTCGTGACTACGCTAACTGAGCCATTGACTAAAGTTTGACAGGCAAGGCGGTAATTTTCCGGCTTTTTTTTGAATTTCCGGTTTTCTACGTCTGTGCGAGGGGAAAGATTTTCTAGTCCTTCGACTATCTCGACAATACAAGTACCACACTGACCATTACCACCGCAATTGGTCATCTTGCCAATCAATGTATATATATCAATGCCATTTTGTATAGCTTTGAGCCGGAGATTAGCACCATCTGCCGCTATTACTTCTTTATTTTCTTTAACGAATTTAATATTACCCATAACTGATTCCTCCTTGACTATAACCTTGGGTTTCAAGGCTTTATATTGACATGGCTTGATTAACATCTTATTTATTATATTAATTCATTACAAAATATTAATAAATATTAACTTTATCAAATATGGCGCTACAAAAAAATAGGACAGGTACTCTACCTGTCCTATAAATTGAAAAATAGATTAACTTATCTGAATCCCACAGCTGCTTGCCAAACGAAAGCAAGCAACAAGAAGAATACGGGGATGACTGGGAGAACGTCTACCAAAGGATCAAAGATTTGGTAAGCTTCAGGCAGTTTTGCTAATAAAAGTGCTGCTTCCATGTTTGTTTAAATCCACCTATCCAACACAGCTTTCATAATTGAGAAGTATCTTAACATGGTTTGAGTCTCGATCATTGGTCAATAGTCATTTGTAATTTCACCCTCATCTGATGCTGATTCAGATGAGTTGAGCCAGTGACCAAATTCTGCGACAAAGCGATCGCTCAATATTGCTTCTCTAATTTTTTGCGTAAAGCGAATTAGTTCGGTAATGTTGTGAATGCTCAACAAGGTATAAGCCAAAATTTCCTGCGATCGCACTAAATGAGATATGTAAGCACGGCTAAAATTTTGACACGTGTAACAGGGACAAGTTTCATCTAAGGGCGTAAAATCTTCACGAAACTTAGCATTTTTTAAATTCCAGCGTCCGCCTTGGACTATCGCTGTACCATGTCTTGCCCAGCGCGTGGGAATGACGCAATCAAATAGGTCTATACCAGATGCGATCGCGATCGCCATTTCTCGGTAAGTACCCACACCCATCAAGTAACGCGGCTTCTCGGGGGGTAAAAGCGGTGCTGTGACTTTGACAATCTCAGCCATTAATTCTGGCGGTTCTCCCACACTCACGCCACCAATGGCATATCCGGGCAAATCCAACTTAGCCAAAGCTTCCGCTGCACGGCAACGCAAATCCAAATACACGCCCCCTTGCACAATCCCAAACAAAGCCTGATCGCTGCGTTGATGAGCTGTTATGCAGCGTTCTAACCAGCGGTAAGTGCGCTCAGTTGCAGTTTCTACCTCTTGGCGAGTCGCTGGGTAGGGCGGACACTCATCAAAGGCCATAATCACATCAGCGCCCAAAGTATTTTGAATCTCAATGGAGCGCTCTGGTGTTAAGTTAATAATTCGTCCATCATGGGGCGAGCGAAAAGTTACGCCTTCTTCAGTAATTTTTCGCATCTCGCTTAAGCTGAAGACCTGAAACCCACCTGAATCTGTGAGCATTGGGCCGTTCCAACCCATAAATTTGTGTAACCCACCACCCCCAGCCACGATCGCTTCCCCTGGTTGTAGGTGAAGATGATAAGTATTGGATAAGATCATTTGTGCCCCAGTATCTCGTAGCTGAGATGGGGTAATAGTTTTGACATTCGCCAGCGTTCCCACTGGCATAAATCTGGGGGTTTCTACAAGACCGTGAGGGGTGAAAAACACTCCTGCTCTAGCTTTTGTTTGACTACAGCAAGCAAGACATTGAAAAGAAAAATTCGCACTCATGCCATTTGGAATTTTAGATTTTAGATTTTGGATTGTGAAACACTAATCAAAAAAGAGTTTCAAAAATCCATAACTAGTACAACGCAGCAGAAATAAACCTATCATTTCATTACAGCCAGAAAGCCTAAAATGAAAGCTTTTTGACTTTTGACTTTTGCCTTGCGGTACTAGCAGCCATAAAACCAAATGGTATTAGGGCAAAATTAATATTATTTGGCCATAATTTAGCCAAACATCAAAATTGGTAATTTAGTTTTAGCGAACACTTAAGCATTCATTGCTAACGTAGTTACCAACTTTACGAGTATATACTCTAAATAATTGTTATTTAGAAAGAATCAGAACAGTCATCGTCAATTTCTGCATCCCACCTGGCTGAGAGTACTTGTTCCATCATCGCTTCTATGGCGCTGACATTGAAGCCTCGCTCTCGTCGCTCTTGTAAAGGGGTCGATCGGGGAATCAACCGCAGACACAATCCTTCTTGCATCAAATCGAAGTAGGTTTCTTGTTGCGATGACTGTTTTAGTTCCAAGTAATCAAAACTACAAACATTCAAATATAGCGCGCGGTTAGCCACTAAGGTAGACCTTTGCGGATTGGCAAAAACTTCCATCACATCCCCTTCACCCTCGCTCAGTACCTTATCTTCTTGGGTGTAGATGTAGTGGACTCGACCTAAATCTGCTAGCAATCGCCGGATGTCGAGCTTATTCACAATGATGCCCGTGTTAATAATGCACGGAGCTGGTATCCTGGTGTCGGGTAGATGGTGACTCATAGGAAAATTGCGATTGAGCTAAGGAGAGCAACAACATAGCTAAACTGTCATAATTGAATAGCTTGTTTACTCCCTACATTTAAAAAAATATCAATTTTATGGGGCAATCGTCTAATAATTTGGAGTAAGTTTTTAGTTAACGAATACAAAACACAAATTTTGCTTCTTAATGGAATTTTAACTTCCTAAGTTAATCGTTTTTGTATAAAAAAATACTCAAAACTATTTATTTACCACTTAGACCAGCATAACAAAATTTTCAACGACAATGTTTAATGGAAGTAAATCTTATTTAAAGTTTTAAAGTCTACTGATGTCGGTCGTACCGAAATTATGACTATTATCCAGCAACTTACCAAAAATTAATGTAATTCAGATGACGAAACAGCAACAGTGGTGGAAAAAGCTGCTGTTAAAGCTGGCAGCTAGTATCATATTTTACACAGCAATTCCACTGCCGTATTTAAACGGATTGGACTTTCGGGGAGTGGCACTTCTTGCTTCGCTTGTCGGGGTTATGATTGGGGGAATTTTAGGATTGCTAGATACGGGGATGGGTTATATTGGTATGCCCGTGTTAACTCGTAGTGCTTTGGTAGTAAGTGTTTGGATTGCCATAACTGGAGGATTACACTTAGATGGGGCAATGGATACTGCCGATGGTTTAGCAGTAGGCGACCCAGATCGGCGACTGGAGGTGATGGCAGATAGTGCTACAGGAGCCTTTGGAGCAATGGCTGCGATCGCCTTGGTGCTACTGAAAATAACAGCTTTGACGGATATGCCAGAAAACCGTTGGTTATTGCTGATGGCTGCTTGTGGCTGGGGACGTTGGGGACAACAACTAGCGATCGCGCGATATCCTTATTTGAAAGCAACTGGTAAAGGCGCATTTCACAAACAAGCCATTCGTTCTTACAAAGATTTATTACCGGGATTGTTGTTGTTGTTTAGTTTGAGTGGTTTACTTTGGCTAATAGATAAACAACAGCTATTTCTCGCACTGACAATGATAGTTGTTGGAAGTGCGATCGCCACTTTAACTGGCGCATGGTTCAACCACAAACTAGGTGGACACACAGGAGATACCTATGGCGCAGTTGTTGAGTGGACTGAAGCCTTATTTCTCTGCGTATTGACGGCTTTTTAAGAAGGAGAGCAAGAGAGCAAGGGAGCAGGGGAGCAGAGGAGAAGTACCAGTAGCAGTAAGTCTTTCCCATTTGTCCCTTTGCACCTCTGCCTCTTTCCCATGCCCAATGCCCAATGACAAATGACAAATGACAAATGACTACTTCATTTAATCGCTTGCAACTTTGTCACTTTGAGTTTAAAAACCCCAACCCCAGTTTCTCCAAAAGACCGGACACGAATAACATAACTCCCTGTCTCCACGATGCGAGTAAAGAGCAAGGAATTGCTACTACCATCAGGGCCATCATCATTTTCTGCTAGAGTCGAACCATCAGGTGCCAGCAGTGTGATGATGCTGTCAAAGTTTTCCGATGACAGGTCAACAGCTAAATTATCGCCTTTCTGCAACTTCACAGTGTAATCACGCGCAAACCCACCTTGACCGGTAGGAATGTCTTTGTCTGACAGGCTATCAGAAAGTTCAGTACTGTTAGATAAAGGTATTGGACTATACAATTTATTTTGAGCAAAAGCTGCACTGGTACTAATGCCTATTGCCAGCAATGTGGCAGGAATGATGATGAGTGGTTTTAAACCTGCCGCCAAAACTTTATTCATACATTTCAAGCAATTTTTCTACAAAAATAGGGTAATTCGGTCAATTTATACGCTTATCTGTCAAAGCTCGCCTATTGCTTCTTAATCTATCCGTCTTTGACGGCAGTGGCTACAGCAACTAATCCTAAGACCACAATTCCATACTGACGAAGTGTTTGCACAGCAGACCTGGCAGTAGCACCAGTAGTATAAATGTCGTCCACTAACAGCACTGGGACATTTGGAGGACGATGGCGAAATTCTTGCCCAATAGCAAAAGCTTGGTTCAAGTTTTTTTCTCGTTTAGATACCGACAAACCAAACTGCGCTTCAGTTTCTCGCACTCTTGCTAAACCGTTTAGTTTCAATTTTAATCCAGTTATTTCGCAGAAACTTTGTGCTATCAGTGCGGCTTGATTGTATTTACGTTGTTTTTGTTTGCTAGCGTGAAGTGGGATAGGAACTACTACAGGCTGACTATCTCGCCTCGGTGAATTTAACAACCATGCTTCCCCTAACCATTGACCCAAAGGACGAGCTATTTGGGGTTGATTTTCGTATTTCATCGCTGCGATCGCTCGTTTCACTGGGCCACCATATTCCCCCCAGCCAAACACTGGTATAGGCTCTTGCCATAGAGAAATCGGGTCTTTACGTTGACATTTTTGCAGTTGTCTGGTGCAGTTATGACAGAATTCTTGGGAAGTTGCGCGTTGACATAGAGGGCAATGAGATTGGAGAAAAAGATTGAGTAAGCCTGTGAGATTTTTAATCCAAGGGTGCATTTAAAATTGTCCTTTGTCATTAGTCATTAGTCATTAGTCTTTGACCAATGACTTAACATACACGCGATCGCACCTTGTTGTTTCTACTCCTGTTGCTGGAGTGTAGCCATTGCTTTCATACAGCTTGACTGCTTCCACCAAAACGCTGGCGGTTTCAATCCAAATTTGTTGAAAACCACGCTTTGCGATCGCTGCTTCTAGCTGTTGTAACAAATATTTCCCTAATCCTAAACCCCTGATGCTGGGTAAAAGATACATTTTGCGGATTTCTACAGCCTTTTCGCCTCGGTGTATGGGGTAGTATGCTCCAGTACCTACTAACTGACTTTGGTGTTCAATTACCCAAAACTCTCCCCCAGTAGCTAAATAACATTCCTCTACTCGCAGCACATCTTGGTCAGCACCCTTGGGTTCCCAAGCCAGACCGTATTCTGATAACACATAACTGATGACTTCAGCGGCTCTTGTGCGATCGCTTTTCACCCAATCACGAATTAAAAAATCTTGATAATAGTTTTTCATTACCATTTGCTGGTCAAGTTTACCCAGAAAAATTTTCCGCATCTATATCCCAATTTACTCAGCAAATAGCTTTTTTGGCAGAGTCCATTTCCGGTTGTACTCTCAAGGCGTGAATTATGTCAGTGCTGAGAAAAGTCATCAGTCCTTATAGTATATCTGCGTACTGTCTTTGATGGCGATTGTACACACGTGGCTCCTATGTATATCGAGAGCAAAGGCAACTGCTTGAAAGCGATCGCCCATGTTGAGTTTGTTGAAAATTATAATAGGCAGTTGTTGCTTCTATGATGAAAAGCTTCTGTATATTGCAAAAGTTACTTTTGCAATATGTTGGGGAAAGGTTAAAGGTTAAAGGGGAAGGGAAAATTTCATACCTTTACTTTTTACCCCACTTCTGCAAGAAATCTTGTGATTGGGTTAGTGATGATGTATGTTTATGCTTGATTATTCAGCTTGCACTCAATTCAGAACACTCA
This sequence comes from Nostocales cyanobacterium LEGE 12452, assembly GCA_015206945.1. Taxonomy (GTDB): domain Bacteria; phylum Cyanobacteriota; class Cyanobacteriia; order Cyanobacteriales; family Nostocaceae; genus Nostoc. The sequence goes on from JADEXV010000011.1 coordinate 66,591, forward strand.
AGTTATTGAAGTTAATTCAAGAGTCAGAAACCCTCGAATCAAAACAGCAATTGGCATTCATCCTTGTGGCAAGGACTGACTTTTTACGGTATCTGGAAAATTTTTATATTAAACAATCGCTTGCAACAGAATTTAATAAATAAATAAGAGGGGTAAAGGGTAAAAGATTGATAATAGTCTCCCACCATAGGAGCAATAGCTTTTTACCCTTTCTCTTGCCCCTTACCGTTCCTGATAAATAACTTATGATACACTTCCTGCTCCTGCCTTCTTGTATTAAGGCAATGTTGCTTCAGAAATGCTCAAAGTTTTGTTGGCGTCAGCTTTCGAGGACTCATTTGCTGGAACGGATGCAGTTATCTCCCCAATGGCGCTGTCGTTTGTGCCGCTACCAGGACGCAAGGCACTTAAAGCAGTCTTAATCACAACAGCTGTAGGTACTGCCACAATTACACCCAACAGTCCGCCAATTCTTGCCCCTGTTAAGACCGAAATTAAAATCCAAACTGGATTTAAACCGGTAAAACTGCCTAAAATTCGGGGGGCAATTAAGTTTTCGAGAATTTGCTGTACAATTACCGCTGCGATCAACACTCTCACACCCATTGAAAAATCTTGCAACGCGACTAACAGTGTAGTCATTGCAATGCCTACAGAACCGCCAAAGGGAACGAGAGCCATCAGACCAATAGTTAGTCCGAATAGCAATCCAAACGGCACTTTCAGCCACAAAAAGGTAGGAATAAGGGCTGAAGCCATACACGTAGATAAAATCAACTGGGTGATGAAGAAATTTTGGAAGCTTAAGCGGACTGTTTTAGAGAAAGGCTCGCGAAATTTATTAGGTAGCCATTCGACTAAACTTTCCCAGAGTTCACCCCCGTGCTGTAAAAGATAAAAAGTCAAAACCATCGTCAAGAGAATATCTAGCAGACTAGTAACTGTGAGTACAGCTAGATTTAAAACTTGTCCGGCGATTGCTTGTAATTGTCCTTTGACGCGATCGTTGATTTGCACCACCAGAGCATCGAGGTTAATCGGTAAGCCAAAAGTCTCAGCTTTTCCGTTTAAGATCATTAACTGAGAGCGTCCAGAGTCGATTAAATCTGGCAAACGCGCCACCAGTTGTTGTGCTTGGGTAAGAGCCAGGGGAAAAAGTGTCACACCCAACGCCAATAAAATCGATAAAGCCAAGAGAAATACTAAAATAGCAACTTGCTCTCGCTTCGCACCATGATGCTCCATCCAGCTCACGGGGTAGTTGAGCAGAAATGCCAGCACTGAGGCTCCGACTAAAATGACTATGAGAGAATGGAAATAATTAAAGAATACCGAAAGTGCCCAACCATTGAGAACTAGCAGCGGCAGGAATAACGCGATCGCTCCGATTCGCGCTATTGGTGTGAATCTTTGCCACCAGTCGAGTAGCTTACGTGTCTGCATTTTGAGCTGATTGCGGAATAGAACTAAATGAAATTTTTCTTTACAGCTTATTATCTCTAACTATACAAGTCTTATTCATCCTTCTAGTTTAGGAGTTAGACTAACCCCAATGGAGAATTTTGAACCAAAAGAGAATGGGGAGTGGAGAAT
>JADEXV010000499.1 GCA_015206945.1 Nostocales cyanobacterium LEGE 12452
TAAAATATTCCGCACATTTAAGGCAGTATTAATACTGGGTTATTTGTAATAAAAACATTACTTGTACTGAAACTAGCTTTAGCGATCGCACCTTTTTTTCTCGATCTCACCAAATCGCGTTGCTCCCCTGGCGGTTCATATTTGTGAAGTATATGTTCTGCCCATTTTTCTACTTGCTGTTCATTTGCCACGTCTACAGATGTGAAATCGTTGGGCGCGCTAAACTTCTGGCTTATTTTCTGGATAGCATCTGATGAACGAGCGCAACCAATAACAGTATGTCCCTCTTGAATAAAACGCTCGGTCATCGCATAACCTAGACCTTTGCTTATGCCTGTAATTAAGATGAGCTTAGTCATATTTTTCTGCTATTAAACGTATTATTGGCAAACTTTTCGTGGGTAGCTATTTTTACTAAATGCCCTGCATATTGTAAATCAATAACAAATGCACAACCCGGCTTTAACCCGACTGCCAGTATCATTATGCAAATTGCAGGCGCACGTCAACAACAAGCAACTGCGATCGCTGCTTCTAACACTTTGGTAAGACAACTTGCTGAAATTAGCAATTTTGGGCTAGTCGAGTACTAGTAAAACCCAAAAGCATTTGCATAATTTTTTAACTTTGCAGAGAGAAGTACTTAAAGTTACTTAATGCATCAAAGGCTACCCACTTTCATAGTTAGCGCTAGGATAGCTATGTATTTTATCAAAGTATAAATATGGCTCAAACTTTTTACGTAAATCCAGTATCAGGCAGCAATACCAATCCAGGTACTCAACAAGCCCCCTTCAAAACTATTACGCAAGCCCTCAAGGTAGCTACTGTTGATACCAAGATTCAACTGGCAGATGGTAATTACAATGCTGCTAGTGGTGAAGTCTTTCCGTTAACGATTCCATCTGGCGTAACAGTGGTGGGTAATGAAGCCAATAAAGGCAATGGTATTTTAATTGAAGGAAGTGGTAGTTACCTGAGCCGTACTTTTGCTGGTCAGAATGTCACTTTTGTACTCCTGGATAAAGCGCAACTCAGGGGAGTGACTGTAACAAATTTGGCTAGCCGTGGTAGTGGTGTCTGGATTGAATCAACTGCCCCTACTGTTGCCAATAGCACCTTCATCAACAATAAGCGGGAGGGAGTATTTGCTACAGGCGATGCTAACCCAGTGATTCTAGGTAATGTGTTCACTGAGAATGCAGCTAATGGAATTGCGATCGCTAAAAATTCTAAAGGTCAAATCGAAAATAATACCTACTTCAAAACAGGTTTTGGCATTGCCATTAGTGATACGGCATCACCCATCCTTCGAGATAACAGAATCTATGAAAACCGTTCTGGCATTGTCATCTCTGGTAGTGCCCGTCCCTTATTACGTAATAATGTTAGTGAAAATAATACTGATGATGGAATCACAGTAATTGGAACTGCTCTACCAGATATCGGCAGTATCAATAATCCGGGGGGCAATACTCTACGCAATAACGGTAAATTTGATTTGCAAAATGTCAGTTCCAACAAGCTGATTTCTCTAGGAAATAAAATAGATGCGTCTAAAGTCGCCGGAAACATAGAGTTTGCAGATAGTTCGGTTCCAACACCGACACCCACGCCAACTCCAACGCCAACGCCAACTCCAACACCAACACCAACTCCAACCCCAACTCCAACCCCAACTCCAACCCC
>JADEXV010000270.1 GCA_015206945.1 Nostocales cyanobacterium LEGE 12452
CTCACCAAGGTTCAAGCCCTGATTAATCACCTGAGTTTGCTGGTCGAAAACGAACGCATCACGGAAGCAAAGTTATTAATACCCACAATCCAATCTCAATTCCCTAATCTGCCTACCAATCAAGCTGGTATTTATGCACGGATCAATTTTGCTCAGACTTTGGCCACAATTGGTAACAAAAAAGATATTGCAGAGATTCTGGCAACTAGCGTTCAACAAGCCAAAATCATCGGCGATGAACGTGCCCAATCTTATGCACTGGGCAGCTTGGGAGAAGTTTACGAGCAGAACCAACAATTGCAAGAAGCAAAGGATTTGACGCAGCAAGCGTTGTTTATGGCTCAGAAAATTGATGCCTCAGATATAGCTTATCGCTTTGAGTGGCAGTTAGGACGCTTACTCAAAGCACAGGGAAATATCCCAGCCGCCATATCTGCTTATGATGCTGCTGTAACAACTCTTCAGTCTCTTCGCAGCGATTTAGTTGGAGTTAATCGAGAGGTACAGTTCAATTTTCGCGATCGCATAGAACCTCTTTATCGGCAGTCTGTAGAGTTGATTTTACAAGAGAAAGGACAAGGAAAACCAGATTTAGATAAGGCACGACAGCGAATTGAAGCGTTGCAACTTGCCGAACTCGACAATTTTTTCCGAGAAGCTTGCTTGAGCAATCAATTTGTGGTGCTAGACAAATTAGTAGACCGCGACAACCCGAATACTGCTATTTTCTACCCGATTATTCTAGATAACCATTTAGAAATTATTATCAAACTTCCCAATCAACCGTTGATACATGAAACTTCTAAAGTCAATCGTCAGCAGGTAGAACAAGTTATTACAAAAATACGAGAAACAATAGTCGAACCCGATGCTAATCAGAAATTTAAAGCAGCTTCTCAACAGCTTTATAATTGGTTAATCAAACCAGTTGAAACAGACCTCAAAAATAGTAAAGTTAATACTCTAGTCTTTATCCCAGATGGGTTACTGCGAAATATCCCGATGTCTGCATTGTATGATGGCAGAGAGTATTTAGTCCAAAAATACTCTGTAGCTATTAGCCCCGGACTGCAACTATTTACTCCCAAACCTTTAGCAGACAAAAAATTAAATGCCCTGGTTGGAGGACTATCACAACCACCCAAAAATGAAAAGTTTGCACCACTTCCCAACGTTAAGATTGAACTGGAATTAATTCAGGAATCAGGCGTATCGACAACTACATTATTGGATAAAAATTTTACCAGTACAAATTTAGCAAAAACTATCAATGCTCAAGCTTTTAGAGTTGTTCACTTTGCAACTCACGGGCAATTTAGCTCTAAAGCAAAAGACACTTTTATCTTAGCAGCTGATGGACGCATCAATGTGAGTGAATTAGATAGTTTGCTCAAAAGTAGAGAGCAAAAACGAACAGAAGCAGTTGAATTACTTGTTTTGAGTGCTTGCGAAACAGCAGCAGGAGATAACCGAGCTGCGTTGGGATTAGCAGGAGTTGCTTTGCGTGCTGGTGCGCGGAGTACTTTAGCCTCCCTATGGCAAATTGGCGATAACTCAACAGCTTTATTTATTGAGGAATTTTACCACCAGTTAGTAACTGGTAAAACTACGGCAGAAGCTTTACGTTTTGCTCAATTAAAATTATTTGAAGCTCCTGAATACAACCGTCCGATGTACTGGGCGCCATACGTTATAGTTGGTAATTGGTTGTAAAAATCTAGGTTTATAGATACTTCACTGGATATGAAATTATTAGCGGGTTGGTAATTTTCTTAAGGGCATTGTAGCAATATCATCTAAATTGATTGATTGTAATAAGCTTTGCCAATCTTTTTCAATAGATGCATCATTAGATTTAGAAATGCGTCTTTGGGCTAGCATATTTAAAGCGTCAAACCAAATCCCGTTTTCAGCATAGATTATAATCTTTTTTTGAGGCTCATTTGCAGCTTCTAATTTTTGGATAACACGCTCATCTAAATTGATTCTTTTAATGTCCCCTTCTACATATACAGGAATGCTTGTTGTCTCTTGGTTACAACGTACTTTTAAATACCAGCGATATGTCTTATCTACTTCTAATGAAGCAGTACTAGGGAGAAAAATACCAATCACACCGGGCTTTGAAGGTAGGGCGATCGCATTTCTATAAACATCATTTTCGGCGCTATCCTGTAAGCTAAATTCAGCGCTTGAGTTAGACAAATCCTTAGTGTAGGGGATGTAAAACCAAAACGTAGGCCGTTCTAAAGTGGTTAGTCCCTCTACAGTCCCGACGATTGAATTGTTTATCTGTTTGCCAACCTTTTGTTCCTCTTGAAATGGTACTAAGGCAGTGAGCGGGGTTGAAACCGCAGGACAATTATCTCGACTACCCATTCCTGCTCTACGCCCAGATACAGGACTTAACGGAGCAGGTGCTTTTGGCAAAATAAAAACTGGTCGAGAAGTAGGTTGTTGAGGTGAAGCAGGTGTTTTAACTGGTTGTGCAGGCTGTTTATTAGTAGCTGGTTGTTTAGTTTGGGCTATTACTTGTGCGGAATATTGAGTAGTGCTGCTCAAAATCAGAGCAGTTGTTAAGATCCATTTCATTGACTTAACAGGTACGATTTTTGCTTGTTGTTATCGTCATCATAAAGGTTGTAGGTATATTTAGCTATCTTTTATAACTGATTCCAATTGTTGAGACAGTGAATGTGTGTCTCTAGATGTTGAGGCAGGCAAGTAGACTGCAAATTGAGTACCTCTGCCTATTTGACTGTAAACATTGACAAAACCACCGTGATTCTTAATAATACCCAACGCCGTAGAAAGTCCTAAACCTGTACCTTTGCCTACCTCTTTGGTGGTGAAAAATGGTTCAAAAATTCTTTGCTGGACTTCTGACGACATCCCCATACCAGTATCCGTCACCACGATCGCAATATAAGAACCAACTTTCGCATCAATATTTATCTGGGCAGAATGTTCGCCAATCACTAGATTTTCCGCCGCAATCCTTAAAATGCCGCCATCAGGCATAGCATCGCGGGCGTTGATTACCAAGTTTATCAATACCTGATGTAGTTGAGTGATGTCTCCACGAACGTACCAAAGATTTTTAGGGATATCTATTTGGCAACTAATGGATTTGGGGAATGTTTGAGCGATAATTTGCTCAATCTCTGCCATCAAAGGCTGAATTTCCACAATTGTCCGTTTATCTTCAATACCGCGTGCAAAAGATAACACTTGTTTAAGCAAATTAGCGCCGCGTTTGACATTATTTTCTAAAGTTTGCAGTATTTGCTGACTCTGCGGATCGGGCAATTTCTTCTGCAATAGTTGAACTGACATTAAAATTGGCGATAGTATGTTGTTGAGGTCGTGAGCGATACCGCCAGCTAGAGTGCCGATACTCTCCAAACGTTGCGATCGCAGAAGTTGAGCTTCTAATTGTTTCTGCTGCGTAATCTCAGTGTTCACGCTCAAAATGGATTTAGGTTGTCCATTCTCATCTCGGATCAGTGTCCACCGACTTTCAACGATAATTACTTTGCCTTCCCTTGTCAGTTGATGCAACTCACCCCGCCACTCACCCGTACTTATCACCGTCAAGTAAGCCTCTTCTAGCTGTGGTGAAATCTCTTTATACAGAAGTTGCAAAACATTTTTACCCACAACTTCCTCAGCTTTCCAGCCGTATAGACGTTCAGCACCTTTATTCCAAAATAAGATTTGGTGGTGGATATTTCGTACCATAATTGCATCAGTTGATACATCCAACAGCGCTGCTTGTTCGCGAATTTTCTGTTCTGCCTGTTTTTGCTGGGTTATATCTCGCGTCACTGCCAAATGGATAAACGTGCCATCAGATTCGTTACGTAGTGGTACGGCATGAGTTTCTATGTAGCGGCGAGTGCCTTTAAATCCCACGATTTCAAACTCCAAAGTCCCCTTGTTACCTTGGCAGACACTTTCATGCAAGTCGGCAAAGGCTGCTTTATACTCTGGCACAACTACAGCATCAACTGGTTTACCAATCAAGATATCAGCACTTTCCACTTCCATCATTGCCAGCCCTTCTGCATTAATTTCTAAAAGGGTGCCATCTCTGGCAATTAGCTGGATGCATTCTGGTTCTGCATCTATCATGGCTCGTAAACGATTTTCGCTTTGGCGTAGGGCCAGTTCCGTTTGCTGAAGTTGCCTGATATAACGCCACAACAAATCATACAGCAGCGCCACCAGCACCAAATCCACAATCGCAGCGATAAAAAATGTCACTATCGCCTTTTGGGAATTTGCTTGTGACTGCTGCATTTCCTGCTGTAATAAATTTTCCTCGGCTTTCAAAGAGTCGTTAATCAACTGGTGAATCTCTTTGCCAATTTGCTTGTTATTGTCAGATAAGATTTGCTGCCGAACTGCTTCTAATCCTTGGTTTTGTCTGAGGTAAATTTCTTGTTGGAGAATGTTGAGTCTGTTGGTAATTTTCGGCTCTAGTAAAGCAATCCACTGCTGTTTTTGCCGATTATTGGCAGTTAAATTTTTGAGAATCTGAATATTGCTATTTGTTTGTTGAAAAGCTGCAAGATAAGTTTGTAAATCGTCTGCATCTGCTGTAATTAAATAACTACGTTGTGCAGTTTCAGTATCTTTGAGTGTAGATTGGATACTTTCAATTTGGGTAATAAACTTATAGGAGTATGCTAGCCATTGCTGGTTGTAAATCAGCTTCACAGTGTTGCTATATGAGACTACAGCATTAGTAAATACAACTGCCAATGCTAGGACGAATATTGCTTTCAGCTTTTGGACTCGATACCATTTTTTGCCCATGCGATCGCCCCTTCTGCCGCAGATGCCCTCCATCAGTTAAGATTAAACATTAAAAACAAATACTGAGAAGATTTTAAGGATTTTGATAACACGGGTAGCAAAATACAATATCTTATGGTTGTAAATCTCTGGATTTTTAGGGATGATGATTTATACATGACAGTCACAAATAAATCCGCTAATTTTTGATATAAATTTATTTTGAACCGTAGTATCGCTAATGCAATTCGGCTCGGATAATTTGCCTATCCATAATATTTGCAGAGACTTTGCAATGCAACGTCTTTTATTAGAAATTTTAATTAACCCCACACTATCCATAAATCCAAAATAAAACCTGTTGTGCTGAATTGAATACAGCTAAATTCTATAAATTAGCTTGACATGAGTCAAGCAATGTGTTAACAATAGTAGTTTGTGGAAACTTTACTTCTTAATATAAGCTCTTGGCTAACGTCATTGTCATAGGTGCCCAATGGGGCGATGAAGGAAAAGGTAAAATAACTGACTTACTCAGCCGTTCCGCAGATGTTGTGGTGCGTTACCAAGGGGGTGTCAATGCTGGACACACGATTGTAGTTAAAGGTCAGACCTTTAAACTGCACTTGATTCCCTCTGGGATTTTGTATCCAAATACCGATTGCATTATTGGCTGTGGAACAGTCATCGATCCACAGATTTTGATCGCAGAACTCGACCAACTAAAAGAGTTAAATATTTCCACTGACCACCTGCTGATATCTGAGACAGCCCACGTAACGATGCCTTATCATCGATTGATTGACCAGGCATCTGAAGAACGACGGGGAAGCCATAAGATCGGCACAACAGGTCGGGGCATTGGGCCGACTTATGCTGACAAATCTGAACGGACAGGCATTCGGGTTTTAGACTTGATGGACCCGGATGGGCTGCGCGAGCAGCTGGAGTGGACGATTAATTATAAAAACGTCATTTTAGAAAAGCTTTACAACTTGCCACCTCTAGATCCACAAGAGGTGATTGAGCAGTATTTGGGGTATGCAGAACGCTTACGGCCTCACGTTGTTGATACATCGTTGAAAATATCCGATGCGATTCAACGACGACGCAATATTTTGTTTGAAGGCGCACAAGGTACGCTCCTAGACTTAGATCACGGAACTTATCCTTATGTCACCTCCTCTAACCCTGTCGCAGGTGGGGCTTGCGTTGGTACTGGGGTAGGGCCGACAATGATTGACCGGGTAATTGGGGTGTCAAAAGCCTATACAACTCGTGTCGGAGAGGGGCCATTTCCCACTGAATTGGATGGCGAGTTAGGAGAATTGTTGTGCGATCGCGGTGCCGAATTTGGCACAACCACCGGACGCAAACGGCGCTGTGGCTGGTTTGATGCTGTCATCGGTCGCTATGCCGTGCGGATTAACGGCATGGATTGTATGGCGCTCACCAAACTAGATGTTCTCGATGAATTAGAGGAAATCCAAGTTTGTGTCGCTTATGACATAGATGGCCAACGCAGCGAACACTTCCCCACAAGTTCTCGTCAGTTTGCTAGATGTCGCCCCATCTACAAAACCTTACCAGGGTGGAAAGTGTCAACAACTCACTGCCGCACCCTAGAAGACTTGCCACAAAAAGCATTGGATTATCTCAAATTCTTAGCCGAATTGATGGAAGTTCCGATCGCGATCGTCTCATTAGGAGCCAGCCGCGATCAAACGATAATCGTAGAAGACCCCATCCACGGGCCCAAACGCGCTTTATTGCACCCCGACGGTACACCTGCTACCCTACTTAGTGCTTAGTGAGTGCTGAGTGCCGAGTACTAGGATTTAATGACAAAGGACAACTGACAACTGACAAAGGACAACTTTTATGGCTATTACAGTCGAATCTCAAAAACGTCCAGAAGGCAGCAAGCCAAGAGCTTTGCGCCGTGCTGGACTGATACCTGCCAATTTGTATGGTCATAAGGGTACAGAATCCATTTCTTTGACCATTGAAGCTAAAACTGTTGAGCGTTTGCTCAAAAGAGCTTCCGTTAACAACACCTTGATTGAGTTGAATATTGCTGATGCACCTTGGCGCGGTAAAACCTTGCTGCGGGAACTTCAAATCCATCCAGCCAAAGGTACGCCTTATCACCTCAGCTTTTTCGCGGTTGCTGGCCACGGTGACACCACTGTAGAAGTACGTCTGCGTTTTGTGGGATCTGCTGTTGGTGTTAAACAAGAGGGTGGTGTGTTAGACACCGTAATTACTGAATTGCAAGTTAGTTGTGCGCCAGAAAACATCCCAGATGTGATCGAAATCGATGTTTCTAACCTGCAAATTGGAGACAGCTTGAGTATTAGTGATATACCCTTTCCTGAAGGTGTAACACCTCTTGCTGAATCAGAGCGACTTGTTGTAAGCGTTTTGCCACCACAAATTAGTGCTGAAGATGCTGGGACTGAAACTGAAACTGAAGCAGCTTCTTAAGCTAGGTAAACTGTGTAATAATTTTTGATGATATCCAGGGGGGAACTCCTGGTTTTTTTGTATGTGAACCGCAGAGGCGCAGAGAGCGCAGAGGAAAGAGATGACAGAAGCGACTCTTCCAGCTTTAATTCAGCAAATGTTGCAGCCTGGATTTTATCCCCATACGGTAACAGAACCTATTCAACTGATTCAAACCCACGCTTCTTATCTGCTGTTAACTGGGGATTACGCTTATAAGCTGAAAAAACCTGTGAATTTTGGCTTTTTGGACTTTTCTACCTTAGATAAGCGGCAGCATTTTTGTCAGGAAGAGTTACGGTTAAATCAGCGGGGTGCTGGTGAATTGTATTTAGAAGTTTTGCCCATAACTCTGCTAGGGGAGCAATACCAGTTAGAGGGAACAGCCGAGGCTGTAGAATATGTGCTGAAAATGCGCCAGTTTCCTCAAGAGTCGCTATTAAGTACGCTTTTTGAAAAAGGTAAGTTAAATGAGACACGCCTAGATGAGTTGGGACGGGTAGTGGCTCAATACCATGCCGAAGCACAGACGAATGATTACATTCGCACTTTTGGTGAAATGTCAAACATTCGGGCTGCTTTTGATGAGAATTATCAGCAAACTGAGAAGTATATTGGTGGCCCCCAGACTCAGGCGCAATTTACAGAAACCAAGCAATATACAGATAACTTTTTTGCCCAACGTCCAGAATTATTTGCTAGCAGAATTCACAACGATTATATTCGTGAATGTCACGGAGACTTACACCTGAGAAATATTGCCCTGTGGCACGATAAAATTTTGTTGTTTGATTGCATTGAATTTAATGAGCCGTTTCGCTTTGTCGATGTGATGTACGATGTGGCATTTACGGTGATGGATTTGGAAGCGCGGCAGCGTAAAGACTTGAGTAATGCGTTTTTGAATGCCTATATAGAGCAAACTGGAGACTGGGAAGGCTTACAGGTATTGCCCTTGTATTTAAGTCGTCAGGCTTATGTCCGGGCGAAGGTAACTTCATTTTTGCTAGACGATCCGAGTGTACCTGCGACGGTGAAGGAAGAAGCGACAAAAACCGCCGCTGACTATTACAAACAGGCTTGGGAGTACACTAAACCAAATCTGGGACAACTAATATTGATGTCGGGATTGTCGGGTTCTGGTAAAAGTACCACAGCAAGGTCTTTAGCCCGTCAGCACGGAGCGATTCACCTGCGTTCGGATGCAGTGCGGAAGCATTTAGGGGGAATTCCGTTGTGGGAAAAGGGTGGCGATGAGTTGTATACACCGGAGATGACCGAGAAAACTTACACACGGCTGTTGGAATTGGGAGTTATCCTGGCTAAACAAGGTTTCTCGGTAATTTTAGATGCTAAGTATGATAAACAACAATTACGGCAAGAAGCGATCGCACAAGCTACAAAACATCAACTTCCCCTTCAGATTATCCAATGCACAGCACCGCTGGAAGTCCTAAAAGAGCGTTTGAACAATCGCACGGGTGATATTGCTGATGCCACCGCCGATTTATTAGCCTCACAAATCAAACAAGCTGAACCTTTCACTGAAGAGGAACAACCTTATGTAAAGATTTGGGATACAACTCAGCCACAACATGCACAATTAAAATAATTCGTAATTCATAATTCGTAATTTTCTATTCAATTACGAATTACAAGTTAGTAATTAGTTAAATAAGTTTTTTATTTTATGGCAGACAAAAAGAACGACCTTTTCAGTATTTCTCCCAGTTTCTTGTCTCAACTATTATTTGGGGCATTTTTAACATTTATATTAATAATGACTGGCTCCGCACCAGCCCTGAGCATCTTCTTAGGAATCATGGGCGGTTTCATTTTAAGCTGGATCGCAAATTTAACTGATAATAGCCCCCAGACTCCAGCTGTCGCCTCATCTGATGGTGTCGATACGGGATTGAAATACTGGTTATTTTTCATGCTGGGCTTTGTATATTTGGGCTATCCCGCACCCATGAGTATCTTACTAGGTGGATTAGGCGCTTTAGCTGGAGGCTGGATTACTGCTTGGTGGGGAAGTAAGGAAGAAACTAGAACTCAGTTGCAAGTTGAAGAATCAGAAGAGACAGATGTTGAACCAACGAATGAAAGGATCAACAAACGGCAAATCAGAAAAGCCGGTCGCCGTTACCGTCGCGCTCCTGGAAGTAGTTTCAATTTCAAGTTTTGGGAAAGGTAGTAAGTAGAGAGTGGGAAGTAGGGAATGGTGAATAATTATTTTAATACTCCCTACTCCCCACTCTGAACTACGTTTTTTAGATATATAGCGTTTTTGAGATTACAACTAATTGCTAATGCAAGATTAAAATCTTTTCCACATCCGGTCAAAAGTTAGTTACAGGAAGCCCTGTTATAGGCTGTGTAACCTTTGCTATCCCAAAGAGCGCCTCTATCGTTAGAGTTTGGTACATAAATTACAACATTACCGTCATCTTGCACTTTAAGATACGACCCATTACAGTAAAACGAACTAGCCCATAGACTTTGGTAAGATTTATTATATAAAACCAAGTTTCCATCAGCTTGTAATGTTACTATACCTGGTTCCGAACCCCCAGTTTTCGATATTGAAGTGATAAAGTTGCCACCATCAACAACAACAAGATCCCCATTGGTTTGATATGTAAGTCTAACTGCACCATTTGGCGAGTATATTGATTCGCCTGGATATATAATGCCACCCGCAACTATAGGAATCATATTTGATTTCTGAAAAAGACTAGGAGATAATACGGAGACAGAGTTTTGTCTAACAGCGAACAATGATAAACCAGCATCTACAAGCTAAAATTGGGGAACTACAAGAATTTATAGACTGTCGGCCAGATGCGCGTGAGGTCAGGAAAGCAT
>JADEXV010000271.1 GCA_015206945.1 Nostocales cyanobacterium LEGE 12452
GTAGAGCTCTAGATTGCATTGTCCTGTCGATGGTTTAGTAATTTCTCTAATTGTCCGATACCTGGAAAGTAGACGACCCTTATTTATGAATTCACTATTTTGTTATTCTGTCAATGCGTAAGTCCTATAAATTATTAAAATCGGCTGGACGAATTTTCCAACGCCAAGGGAAAATGCGATCGTCTCCAATAATATAGATTCCTAATTCTCCTCTTCCTGACTCTACACGGACATAATTTTCGCCTTGAGGAATTTTAAATGTGGGTGCAACTTTTTTGGCAATGAATTGGTAATCAAACCCGTTCCACTCAGATTTATAACCTGCTACCATACGTTGAGCTTCTAAATTTTCATATGCACCACCAGGTAATCCCTTAAGTGCTTGTTGAATAATCTTGACTGACTCACGCATTTCTCCAATTCTGACGATATACCTAGCAAAACAATCTCCTGCTCTATCCCATTGTATTTCCCAGTTAAAATCGTCGTAGCATTCGTAGTGGTCAACCTTTCGTAAATCCCACTTCACCCCAGAACCGCGTAACATCGGGCCAGAAATTCCCCAATTAATCGCATCTTCGCGACTTACAGCACTTACGGCAGCTATGAGGTACATCCCCAAATCTGAAAGCTTTGATAGGAGAGGGCAAGGAGAAAAACTGTATTGCATAATAGCCGGAAGCGCTGTAAAACACCTACACCCTCAACTCGTCGGCGAAAAATGGGATTATTGGTAATTAGTTTTTCATACTCATCAATCTTTGGTGCAAAGTAGTTACAAAATTCTTCGCATTTATCCATCCAGCCGTAAGGAAGGTCAACAGCAACACCGCCGATGCGAAAATAATTATTGTTGACCATTCGGTAGCCTGTAGCAGCTTCAAACAAATCGAGAATCATTTCGCGATCGCGCAAAGTGTAAAATATGGGAGTTTGTGCGCCAGTATCTCCCACAAAAGGCCCCAACCACAGCAAATGGTTGACAATTCTGGCTAACTCCAGCATGATTACCCGAATATAGCTAGCACGTTTGGGGATAGAAACATTTGCCAGTTTCTCGACAGCATTTACCGTCACAGCTTCATTAAACATCCCGCCATAGTAGTCCCATCGGCTCACGTAAGGTACATACATAATGTTGGTACGGTTTTCAGCAATCTTTTCCATACCTCGGTGCAGATAGCCGATGACAGGTTCACAGTCCATCACATCCTCGCCATCCAAGGTGACAACAATCCGAAAGCACCCATGCATAGAAGGATGATGGGGACCAAAGTTAATCACCATTGGCTCAGTCTTGGTTTCAATTCTGGCCATAAATAAAAAGTTTCCCTAATCTCTAATATTTCGGAACAAGATACTATTTTTGAAAATTTTAGAGAATTTACGGGTTGGAGTCTTGCAAAATCGTCCGATTTTTTGCAGATTTATCCTATCTTTGTTGAATAGCTTTAGGAGTTACACCCGTTAGTCGCTTAAAGTGAAAATTTAGATGGCTTTGGCTAGTAAAACCAACTGAACCAGCAATTTCAGCTATTGTCATTTTCCCCTTCAGTAATAATTCCTGGGCACGTTTTACGCGACAGGAAATTATATATTGATGAGGAGTCATCCCCGTAGATTGTTTGAAAAGCTAGGAAAAATAATGGGAACTCATTGGTAGTAAGGCCGCTAACTCTGCTAAACCTAAATTTTGGTCAAGATGTTCGTGAATGTAGTCTATAACTTGCTGTAATTGACGGCGTGGTAAAGCATTTTTATATGTTTTTAATATCGGTTTGCGCGTAGAATAGTGTTGCATCAGATGTACTGATAAGGCATTTACCATCGTCTCTGCGTAAAGACGGCTCCCTAGAGGATCACTTTCCAAAATGCCTTTTAGTGCTAGCCCTATTTGATAAATTAGGGGATCGGGTGTGGCGAAGTGCGGCAAAAGTTGAATCTGTTTGGCATCTGCTGTTTCGTCAACTGCACAAGCAAAAATCTGTGGTTCAATAGCAAGTAAAATAAAGTCCCCTTCAGCATCCCAAGTCGCCTGATGCCCGACGTTAACAGGAGTAATCATAATATCCCCTCCAACTACAGCATCATGGCGCTTGCGTCCATCCATTTTCCGTTCAGCGTGAATTACCCGCGTTCCATGAGTGAAAATGACAAGAGAATGCCATAAGGGAGTGCAAACTTCAGGAAATTCATAAGCAGGTTGACACATATATCCAAATGAAGCGCCGTGCCAACCTGCTTGAAGACTTGTGAGAATTGGTAAACGTGGGAATAGCGGGAATAAATCATCTTCTTTAGTGATAACTAAGGGCTTTTCTTCTAACATGGTCTACTACAAGTTATTACAAGCCCAATGTATCAATTCTGAAATGTCAGGTTGGGCTTTATTCGCCCATAAAATTAGAGACGCAATTATTGCGTCTCTAGAAACCACCTATTTAGCCTTTTTACGTGTAATTGCACCCAGCAAAAGGATAGTTGTTAATTAAATTTAAATTATTCCTGGGCCTCTACCGCGGCTGTCACCCTTATCTGTCAACTTGCCTTCCTCGTCCTGATTCACTTCTCCAAGTTCTTCAATACGTTCTTCTGTATCTTCTGCCGCTTGCTGGCGTGCATCGCCTGGTTCTTCGTAGTACATTTCTGGTTCAACTGCATAGTTGTTTAACAAACCTTCTTTGTCTACGGTATAGCCATCAGTGGTGCGGACACTTCCTGAATCGGTTTGATCGTCAGTAGGTGCATCTGCTTCCCGTTCTTCTGTGGGGCGGGTTTTGTAACGATCTCCTTCTCTTTCCATTCTAGCGGCGGTTTCAGCAGGGATAATGCCGCGATCATAAGTATCGACTTCCGCGCGATCGGATGAATCTGTATCTCTCTTAACTGCTTCATTAGCCATAATTTATGTCCTCGTTAAAGAATGTATTAAATAACTTACAAAGACTAGATTAGGCTGTTTTTTATCGCTGGCCTACTATCTTGAGAAGTGACTTAAAATTAAAATAATGTTATGTTCTCTATCTTTTGATGTATCCAAAAGACTAAAATTAAATCCGATTAAATACTGTTATTTTACATTTATTGGTAGAACAAGGGTTTTGGTTAAAGTCTACTTAAAATTAAAAGGGCAATTAGAATCCGCAACTATACAAGGCTTTTCCCAGCCCGTAGAGACGAACGTGAGTGTGTCTAGCTGTGAATTCTATTTGCCCGTGTAAATCCTAGTTTGATGCTTAGTAAATTTACTCACCCACAAATTGGTTTTTCAGTGATTGAATTTCATCAGCCAATTCTTGGCGAGTTGAAGCCTTCAGTAGATAACGGAAAACAAACCAACTGGTGTAACTAATTCCAACTAACTCAAAAAGTGGTGATAGTAGGGGGATATCATTGATTGCAGCTAGTACCGTCAGTACTATTCTAACTGTAACAATCGCTGCCAAAATTAAAGCAACGGTTATTAGAGGCTGCTTGTAGTCCCGAAAGAAGTCACTTAAATATTGGGGCAGTTGCTCTAAAAATTGAGAAACTTGTCTGCTAATTTGCTGCCATTGAGATTCAGGTTCAGGTGCTGGCGGTAACTTTGGCAAGTTTGCTGTATCAGTACCTTCAAGTGCTAGCGTACCTTGTGATAAGGAAGCATTGATGGATTCACGTTGCTGTTGTTCGGTTTCCATAGTTTTTATGTTTGGTAACTACAAGACTTTGTATAACTGAACTGAGCATCAATAAATATAGTTATCAAGGTTGTCAGTTGTCAATTATTAGTGGTCAGTTAAACTTATTACTGACCACTTAGACAGAGCAGGAGCATTTAAATCTCTTTACGCCTACCTACTCACTTGATGTTGTTAACTGCTTTAGTTAGTTACTGTAGAGACAGTTGCTTTTACAACTACACTGGTGACACCTTTAATTTCCTTAGCTAATTTTTCAATTTTAGCTAACTCCTGCTGATTGGTGACAGTTCCAGCCACAGTAACAACACCACCCTCTGCGGCATTAACTGTTAGTTGACTCTTGGGAATATTAGCCTCTAATTTGGAGCGAACTTCACTTTCTAAGTCAGCTTTAGCTCTTTTTGTATCACCACCAGTGGCATTATTACGCTGTTCGCGGGCGCGAATATCCTCATTGAGTTGTCTTCTACGAACTTCACTTTGTGCGTCTTTTTGAGAAGCTTCTGTTGTTTTTGCAGTCGGTGCTTGGGGAGCCTCGTTAGGATTATTGGGTGCAGATTCACTTGTTTTAGAAGCGTTATCACAAGCAGCAACACCAAAAACTAAAAGGCAACTAATTACGAAGGGGGTTAGTTTTTTCATTGGTTTAATTCTGAATCAGAAAGTGAAATCTGTTGATATTTACGGCAAAAGTGAGGAGCAAGTTTTTTTAGCCAGGAGCAAAGTTTTCAAATTATTGCTCCTGCAATTTTGTCTAATTGATGTGAGTGAAAATTACTTTGGGTTAAAGTACTTCATCACGACGATCAACAATAACTACAGCAGGATCGTTTCTATGAGCTTCTGTTGAGTAGTTGGGGCGAATGGGATCGACTACTGCTGCGTCATGATGCGTTACTCGGTCGGAACCTGGACGATGTTCACTAATTTCAGTGGCATCATAGATTGCAAATTCTTCAATACCTCGATGTTTGAGAATCGCTTCAGCTTGGCGGATTTCAGCTTCCGTACCATCAATAATTACTAAGTAGTCGCCTCTTTGGAAGCGATCGCTATATACTCGCGCCCTGTCTTCGGGAATTCCTAAGCCAACGAGTGCGCCAACAATACTACCAGCCGCTGCACCGATCGCACCACCAGCTAATGTTGTCGCCAAAGCTGTTGCAACTGCGCCACCGGCAATCACGGGCCCAATTCCTGGAATTGCTAAACTTCCAAGTCCAACTAATAAGCCAGTCAAGCCGCCTAGAACACCGCCTGTAGCAGCTCCAGCTTTTGCACCATCGTCTGCTTTATTACCAGTACCAACATTTCTGTCTACATCTACACCACCGATCCCATGACCGTTCGTATCTTTGGCAATAATGGAGACTTGATTCAACGAAAAACCTGCATCTCGTAAATCTGTAATTGCTACTTCAGCATCTCGACGATGAGAAAATACCCCGATCGCACGTTTTGCAACACCACTATGACCAGCAGTAGAAGTTGGAGTCACATAACCAGTGGTTGCATTTGTCGCATCTGGGTGGTCGTAAATGCCAAACTCTTCCACACCCTGATGATTTAAAATTGCTTCTGCTCTGTGGATTTCTGCCTCTGTACCATCAAGAATGACTAAATAGTGTCCTCGTTTAACACGTTCGTCGTAAACTTTAGCTCGTTCTTCAGGAATTCCTAAACCAATTAATGCACCAAGCAAACTACCAGCTACTGCACCAATACCAGCGCCAGCGAGAGTTGTAGCAAGGGTAGTTGCTGCGGCTCCAGCCAACATAATTGGCCCAATTCCAGGAATTGCTAAAGTGCCAAGACCAACCAATAACCCAGCCAATCCGCCCAAAGCACCGCCTGTAGCTGCTCCAACTTTAGCACCTTCGTCAGACTGATCGCCAACGCGATCGCTCACATCCGCACCAGCAATATCGTCTCTGTCTCCATCTTGGGTAATGACAGAAACTCTGTTCATGTCAAAGCCAACTTTTTTTAATTCATGTAGGGCATGTTCAACATCTCGACGATGAGAAAATACACCTACAGCACGTTTATGTAGACCTACTACCATTATTCTTTCTCCTCAGCAAAAATTAATTATTCACTAATTCATAGCTCGTAATAACCTTTATTAATACATTTTTCTATTTTGTTTTCATCAATCGCTTGGAAGAATTTTTACCTCTATCATTAGACATAGGTGCTTTTATCTAAAGGTAGTAACAAAATCTCAATTAAGAAATGTATTTTATTTTGATAAATTTCATATATTAATCATTATATTTTTGAATGATCTTAACAATGGTTGATAACAAAAAATATTGTTTTCTACTGCTTGATACTGTAACTTACCCTTTCATAACCTGCTATATCAGCAGATACAATTTTATGAAATTTGTTTTTTTTGAATAAACTTTTATTGAAAAAATTTCACTAGAGCATAAAATATACATTATTTTATTTAGGAAAAATAAGAAAAATATTGATTTGCTAAAATACGACTTTTGGCAAACTAACCTATTACCTAAGAAAGGGTCAGCTTATATAAATGATAATTAAGCTGATAAATAAACCATTTTTTATAAATGGGTATTGAATTGAGTAAAAGTGAGGAAATCTTATGTTTCCAGGTGTTTTAACTATTTTGGGGTGGAATTGCCTACCTTTTGGATTAGCACCGATAACTTTAGCTCAGGAAGTGCTAACTCCAGAAGAAGCGTCAGTTGTTTTTTCTGGACCTAAATTGTTGGTAGCACTGCTAGCTGGGGTTTTGATGGCATTTGCGTTTCAATTGTTATTGACAAACTTTTCAGTTGCTGTCGGAATTTCATCTTGGGAAATTGACTCAGATTCTGATGATGAGTCTGAAGGTTTGGGTAAGACAATTCGTAAAGGTCAAGCTAAAGTTGGGGCTTGGGCTTTAATAACCGTTAGCATCGCATTATTTATTGCTTGTTTTTTAGCAGTAAAACTTAGCCTTATCGAAAGCGCATTTTTAGGATCAATTATTGGTGTAGTCATTTGGTCTACCTATTTTTCACTAGTAATTTGGTTGGGTTCATCAGCAGTAGGTTCTTTAATTGGTTCTATATCTAATACTGTCACTTCTGGTTTTCAAGCTCTGATGAGCACGGCAACTGCTGGCATCGGTGCTAATAGCGCAAAAAGACAGTTAGTTTCTACAGCTGAAGATATTACAGCCGCAGTCCGGCGGGAATTAACTTCAGGTTTTGATTCGGAAGGGATTAGAAATACGCTCCAAAGTTCTTTAGGTTCTCTACAATTGCCAAGGCTGGATATTAAAGAAATTCGGAGTCAATTTGACCAGTTGCTTAAAGATACAGATTTACAATCTGTTGCTAACAGCGATCTTTTGCAAAACATTAACCGCCAAACATTTGTTGATTTAATCAGTAGCCGTACAGATTTATCTAGAGAAGATATCAATAGTATTGCCGATCAATTTGAAGCTTCTTGGAAACAAGCTTTAAATCGTAAAAATCCCACAGAGCAAGTAATTAATTTACTCAAGTCTGCAACTCCTGAAGAACTTAATTCTGAGCAATTAGGTGAACGGCTTCAAGAACTGGTTACAGTCGGAGGCGGTAATGGCAGTGGTAATGGCAATGGTGTAATCAAGCAAGCTATTCAATATGGCTTGAGCGCTGCTGCACCAGTAGTTCTGGAACGGGTAAACCTTTCTAATATCGATGTGAACAAAATTACAACTCAGTTACAAAAACTGAAAGAAAAAGTTCAAGATGTCGATGTCGAGCAAATCACAGAACAGCTTCAAAAGCTTAGAGAAGAAGCAACTGAGCAAGTATCTGCTAAATTGCCCATATCACTGGAAAATACGATTAAGGCAGATGTAGAAGACTACATATTACATTCGTTCCCTTGGCACTTTAACCGAATTACGTTAGTAGATGAATTTAAAGAAGTCATCTATGACGTGAATGCAGATCCGACAACTGTAAGACGGGAGTTGGAAGAAATAAATCAAGAATTTTTCACTAATTTGCTGAAGCAGCGGGACGATCTTAGTGAAGCCAGGGTGAAAGAGATTTCCGAACAAATGGAAAGCGATCGCCTGGAAGTTCTAGAAACTGTCAAACAGGCCCAAGCACGAGAAAAAGGGCAAGATTTCCGCAGCCGGATCGAAGATTATCTGCGTTCTACGGGGAAAGAGGAACTTAATCCTGAAGGTATTGAACGTGACTTTGCTAGATTGGTAGAAGATCCAGAAGCTGGGTTTGAAGATTTAAGTGATCGCTTCGGGCAATTTGACCGCGATACTTTTTTACAATTGCTCCAACAGCGTCAAGATATCAGCGAAGAGGAAGCTAATAATATTGTTAGTCAACTCGAACGCAACCGCGATAATTTCTTGAATCGTGCTAGAGAATTGCAAGAGCAAGCAAAAGCGAAAGCCGATGAACTGCGCCAAAGAGTTGAAGAATATCTGCGGAATACTAACAAAGATGAACTCAATCCTGAAGCTATCAAACGTGAGTTTGGAATTTTACTAGACGATCCGCAAGCCGGAATTAGCCTATTACGATCGCGCCTATCGCAATTTGACCGCGATACACTAGTGCAATTGCTCAGTCAGCGTCAAGATTTGAGCGAAGAACAGATAAACCAAACTCTCGATCAGCTCGAAGCAGTCCGAGATAGTATTTTGCAAGTACCGCAACAGGCGAAAGAACAGTACGAAAAGACTACAAAAGCGATCGCCGACTATCTTCGCAATACCAACCTGGAAGAACTTAATCCAGAAGGTATCAGAGCCGATTTGGAAAAATTACTCGACGATCCTCAAGCTGGAGCCTTAGCACTGCGCGATCGCTTGTCTAATGTCGATCGAGAAACCTTGGTTAAACTCGTGAGTCAACGCGGCGACTTGAGCCAAGAGCAGGTTAATCAGATTATCGATCGCGCTCAAGATGCCATTGGTGATATTCTGAGAGCGCCACGACGTTTAGCGAAGCGTACCACTCAACAAGCTTTAGATTTTGAAGCCAATCTCGAAGAATATCTGCGTAACACCAACAAAGAAGAACTCAACCCCGAAGGAATCAAACGCGATTTACAATTGTTGCTGTCTTCTCCCCGCGCTGGAATTGGCAATTTAAGCGATCGCGCCGCGAAATTTGACCGTTCGACAATTGTGGCGCTATTATCCCAACGCGAGGATATCTCAGAAGAGGAAGCTAACCGAATTGTCGATCAAATTGATTCTGTTCGCAGCTCGATTGTTGAACAATTCCAACAGATTCAGCAGAGAGTGCAATCAGTGCTAGATGGAGTTTTTGCCAAAGTTCGCAACTATCTCAACTCCCTGAATCGTTCCGAACTAGACTATGAAGGGATTAAGCAAGACTTTGCGAAAGTGTTCGACGATCCCCAAGCTGGATTTGAAGCATTGCGCGATCGCCTCAGTGAATTCGATCGTGACACCTTAGTAGCTGTATTGAGTTCTCGTGAAGATATTTCCGAGGCGGACGCTAACCGCATTATTAACCAAATCGAAGCGGCGCGGGATGGCGTATTGCAACGAGCCGAACGCATTCAGAAAGAAACTCAAAAACGCTTAAAAGCGATTCAAGAGCAAGCTAAAAAGCAAGCCGAAGAAACCAAGAAAACCGTTGCAAATGCCGCGTGGTGGATATTTGGGACAGCGATTACTTCTCTTGCTGCCAGTGCGATCGCTGGAGCAGTGGCCGTTATGGAGATACCTCTACCTCGTTAAAATATCTCCGTCATCACGAGTTTTGATAAATATAAAGTGGTATTCAGTCTTTATAAATGAATACCACTTTTTTGATTTATAAAACGGATCTGGCAACGATAGGATTCAAGCCGCCGTGGGGAAGAACACGGTTAACGGCGGATCTGGGAACAATGGATTGACGCCGGATCTGGTGACGATACAATTACTGGTCAAAAGAGAAACGATACGATTAACGCCGATGATAGCAACAACACGATCTTTCACTTTCATTAGGAGTCGCGCCTTCTCTGCAATCGGTCAGTAAGAAGGGTGTAGGGTGTAGGGGGTAGGG
>JADEXV010000272.1 GCA_015206945.1 Nostocales cyanobacterium LEGE 12452
CAAGAAATGGGTCGAGTTGGTTATGAGACTATGATTTGGCTATCTGAGGTAGATATCTATTCGCCATTCAATAATTTTTCTCAGAATAGAATGCTAAATCATGAGCAAAAAATGCCCTTTTTGGAAGTGGCTCAAGCAATGAGATATGACGACAATACAAATAATTAATCAGTAAATCTTGTTTAATGCAATAAAAAGCATGAAACCTAAATTTGACAAAACCTACAAGCCTTGCTTGAGATAGTATTCATTACTTTTGATAGAGTGAAATATATGAAATACAAAGTTGAATTATAAATATTCTGCTTAGACAATTAACTAGCTAGAGGCAATCTATTTATATCTATTAATAAATTAGATTCTAATGATTTCTCAGCTAGCGGTTACTATTTCGTAAACATCTACACACTTACCAAGAAAAAAATGGAAAACATTAACCAGGCAAAAATGATCGAGCGTTACGTTGCTTTGGCTATCGGAATCAGTTATTTACTTTTAGGTTTAGCTGGATTTGTACCAGCTTTGGTTTCATTACCAGGAACGAACGAATCTTTTGTTCCACTTGATGAATCGGTTGGCGCTTATTCGGCGGGATTTGGTTATATCTTTGGTGCAATTCCCACGAACTTTTTGCATAATATTGTACGTTGCGCCGTAGGATTGTTAGGAATTACTTCTTACAACAACACTACCACTGCGCGTCTGTTCAATCGTGGTTTTGCAGTTTCTTATGCATTGCTGGCGATCGTCGGATTGTTGCCTTTGGGTAAGACATTTTTCGGCTTAATGCCATTGTTCGGTGCTAATGTTTTGCTTAATGCATTAGCAGCGATCGCAGCTGGCTACTACAGTGTTGTTATACCAGCGAAAGTGAGCGGTGTTAATGTATCGCAAAATCTTCAATAGTTGCTGATAGTCTGCGGTGTCCAGGTAGGGCCATTGCAAGATGGCCCTTCTGGTTTCCAGATCAGCATATCTAAGCAGATTTGCCGCATATCCATATTTTGCGTCCAAGCATGGTAGACAACATACTCAGTCTTACCATCTGGCCCAAGAACAATAGAATTATGTCCCGGCCCTATAACAAAATTAGGAATAGACTTTAGCACCCGTGGCCCGGTTTCGTTGCCTGCATCAGAATAAGGCCCCATCACGTTGTCAGCAACTCCATAATCTACACCGTAGTTCTCAGTTTCCCAGCGTCCACCACTATAAAAGCAGTAGTATTTATCTTCATGCTTACGAACGCAGGGGCCTTCTAAAGTATGCCAATCATAGATTTCACCATACATTAAACGGTTGGCTAAAAACCGTTGCCAATCGGATCGCGCCCGCAAAACCACCTTTCCTTCACCAGCAAGCTTAGTCATGCTTTGGAGTTTGTCTACAACTAATGCTGTGCCAGCACGCACTCCATCCGATGTATCCAGAAAATCATGGGCGTAAAACAAATACCACTGTCCATCGTCATCCCGGAATGGGTGCGGATCGATCGCAAAAGGACAAGATTTTGGATCTACGACTGGCTCACCAACATCTTGATAAGGCCCTAACGGAGTATCGCTTGTAGCTACACGTAACTGATGATTTTTGTCTTCATGCCCTACAGAGTAGTAGAGATAAAACTGTCCATCGCAGTAAGCAACTTCGGGGGCCCAAAAATTATCGCCAAGGGTGGGATCTGGCCGCTGTAGCGCGTTCCCAACATAATCCCAATTTACAAAGTCGAAAGAGCGTAACAGAGGAAAGACACACGATTTGTTATTGGAGTTAACATTTGGTGCGTCTGCTATTTGATCTACCGTTCCTTCTGCTTCTGCTGCACCAGTACCGATCGCATAATATACGCCTTCGTGTTGCCAAACAAAAGGATCGGCAAAATAACCTTTGTAGACTGGATTAGTATAGGTTTGCATTTCAATTTTGTAAATATTGCGATCGCAAAAGGTAAAGCTAATAAATTCTAGAGCAGCAAAGTTAATTAAAGCAAGGTAGCAGCAAAAAAGTGAATTGAAGGAAGCAGAAGGTTCCGCTTAGAACTGGATTCAGCAGCGTACTTAACGGGAGCCACCAAATTTTTAGTTTGGTGCAATATTCCTTCTGTCCTCTGCCTTTTTTGATAAATATTAATACAGTGGAGTTTTTTCAAATCAAACGAACCAGCTTAAAATTTAGATAAAAATTTTAAGCTGGAAAGATTAATTCTAAGTATAGGAGAAATCACGGCAAACTTTAGAGAAACTAAGTCTTGCAATGGCAAAATGAACATTCATCTTGATTAAATTCAAAAACCTTTTTAACGAGAGTCCGTTCCTTGATTAGGATGACCGGGTGACTTAGCGCCTCCAGGTGCTTCAGATTCAGCTCCATGATGAACATCTGTACCTGATTCTTGACCAGTCATCCGATATCTTTCATCAAGAGGAGTATCACCTTCTTCTGTAGTTGGCACAGTTGTTTGGGTTCCAGGGTTATCTTGAGGATCGTATTTCACTTCATCTTGCCGATTGTCTGGAGGAGTTTGTGATGTCATAAAAGATTTGTACCTTATTTGACAGGTTCTTTTAATAAAATAGTACCTTTCAATTTTTCGGAGATTTCCTATCCTTAGATAGAACTAGTTGTATAACTTTTTTAATAAAAATTTTTTCATAAAAATGCTTAAATTTGGTAAGTAAAAGCACAATCCAACTTAATATTTGCTAATAGTTTAGAATCACTTCACCATCGTTATAACCAAAAAATAAATTTAATCAGGTACATAAATTTGTAGGGGCGCAGCTCTACGCCCCTACCTTATACCTCACGAAAGCGAGAAGTGACTAATGTCAACTACTAGTACTTGAAATTTACATAAGTTTCAAGTTTTTCTTTAGGTAACTGTTCAACTACCTGACACCGTAGCATTTGCTTTAGTTTTTCTGGGAGGCTTTGATAATAGTCTTGTGGGAGAGTCAAATCTACCTTTGGTGTGTGCAACCAATGCATCGCATAGCCCATGACTACCATCGGTCTTGGGTGGTTTGTCCGATTTGGGGAACCCCGATGCAGCGCTAAAGGCGATCGCACCATCACGTCACCTGGCTGCATATAAAAGGATTCCATCGGAATTTCACCACTGGCAACCTTTTCTAATCCCTCTTCTCGCGGTATGACATGAGTACCACGCGCCATTTGAAACGGCCCGTTTTCTGCGGTTACTTCCACAAGGGGAAAGTTAACTGCAAGGGCGTAAAGTGGTGTAACTATGCGATCGCTAAATAATGGGCGAAAATCCCGATGGGTTTCCTGATAATCTGAACCCTGGAATGGGACATCAACTCCCATCTGAACCATCACATATTCTTGGTAAAACACGCGATCTAGAATACCCATAATCACTGGATTGGCAAAAACTAACTCATTAGCAAATGGGTAAATCCAAGGCAAGGTTAGATAATAGCGGGAAACTTCACGAGGAGCCAACCCACCTGGTTGATTTTGACGCTCGTAAAATAACTTTTCAAAAGCTTGTGCCCACTCGTCAATTAATTTTTGCTCAAAAACACCGGGAATCACACAAATTCCGTCTTGATTCAGTTTTTGAGCAAATTGGTCTAGGTCGGTAGCTGAATATTTCGCTATACCGCCTATACTTTGAACCATCTTTTTTATCCTCTTCAACTTATAAATAGAGGCGTATTAATATCAGACCTCTAGGAGATTTTTTATTGCTTGTCGATAGTAGCGCACTATTTTTAAAATTGGTGGCTTATGCCAATCCTCTGTAACAATTAATTTATATTAATTATAACGAATTACTTAACATAACTAAAGTCTTTGACACTCCAGACAATGCAACGCGATCGCCTGACTTTGAAGGGCATCTAACAGTCAGAATGCAGTTGGACTCAGCAAACCACCAATAGACACACCTGCATACATCACCACATCGGCAGCTTCACGGACGAAGGTAAATGCAACTACCCGTCCAATTCCAGAGTTACCATTCGTGAGTATGGCGGCTTTGCCTTGCAGTTTTGCAGAACCGCGATCGCAATTTTTACTATAGCTGTTAGTCCTTGTCAAAAAATTGTCATAAATTTTCTCGATCTGTACTTGAGTGAATAGCTTTGTTCAAATCCCGCAGCAATTCTTCTTCTGCATCCCGCTCTTGCTTGAGTTCTCGAATCATTTCTTGACTAGAACCAATCAGCAAGCCAGCAACTGCACCAACGATCACATATTTTTGCTCTAAATCTTTATACATCTGACTTGTGTACGGGGAAGGAAGTAAACTAGCAGTAATAAAACCAATTCCCGCACCTACAAATGCTGTCACAAAGGCAGAAAAAGCGATTAATTTAGCGTTCATTTGCTTCTCTCCAATGCTTATAACTTTGCTAATTACTAGGAGATACTTTATATTGTCTCAGTGGTTCCCAAAGTTACAGCTTAATCTTTACCTCTTGTAATAATACTGATTCTAGATTGAGTTGGTACTGAACCCCCTCACCGCTTTTCGAAAGGCAGGATGCTTTCATAGAAACAGAGAAAAAATGAACCTAGTTTTCTAAATACAGCTTTGCGTAAAAGCGTAGCGTTTTTAATGCAAGCCAACGCATTAACATTGCAAGCTGATGCATTAAAATTGCAAGCTGATGCATTAACATTGCAAGCCAACGCATTAACATTGTCGTGTATTGCCAAATTTAATTCGCTACGAATTAATGAAATGCTTTACTAAGCCTCTCTCCGCTTGCCTAACGGCAGGCTAACGCCTAATACGGTTCGGTTAAACTTTTTTGATGAAAATTTTAGATCGCTAAAGATACGATAAATCATCACAAAGACGCGATAAATCGCCGTCTCTACAATAACCAGTCTTTTGTAGAGACGGCGATTCATCGCGTTTGTTGGCTTAGGTGATTTCTGACAAAGAATATACCCAGGTTGACGAGTTTCGACTTCGCTCAACTCTCGATTTTTTAGTTGGTTGAGCGAAGTCGAAACCAACGGCAGCGGTAGATTTATTAACGGAAATTGGCTTAACCCTCTTCCTTTTTTATTTACTCGAATCATTACGTCTGTTATCATCAGCATTCTGCTTGATAATTACAGATGAATGTTGATGAGTATTCGTCGTTCGCGCAGCGTCTCCGACTGGAGTTGGCATCGCTCTTGATTGTCCATCTTCGTTTCCATCTGCGGATGGCGGTTGCGAGGGTTTAGCAGGTTTTTTCTTTAAGAAGCGTTCTTCCAAAGTCTTGATAATTACGTACAGCACTGGAACAATCAGCAAACTCAAAATCGTTGCTACGAGTAGCCCTCCAAATAAGGCTGTTCCTAACGACCAGCGCGAGGCAGAACCGGCTCCGGTGGCGATTACCAGGGGGAAAAATCCCAGCAAGGAGGCGCTTGAAGTCATCACAATCGGCCGGAATCTTTCTTGCGCCGCGGTTACGGCTGCTTGTCGAATTGTCATACCTTGTTCAAGACCTTGATTGGCAAACTCGACGATCAAAATCGCGTTCTTCGACGCTAGTCCAATCAGCATCACTAACGCCACGTTTGCGTAGACATCATTCACCAAACCGCGCAAAGCTAAGGCACTCAAAGCCCCTAACAATGCTAACGGTACAGTCAACAAAATAATCGCCGGATCGATATAACTTTCATACTGAGCAGCCAGCGTCAGAAACACCATAATGATCCCGAAGCCAAAAATCAAAATCCCTAAGTTACCTGCACTTAATTCTTCGCGAGCAGTGCCAATCCAGTCACTGCCAACGCCCTGTATTGCTGCTTCACTCACCGCTTGCTGCATTGCTTGAATAGCCTGTCCACTACTGTAGCCCGACGCTTCTCTACCTTGTAAACTGATCGCGCGGAAGCCGTTGTAATGTGAAATTACAGATGGCCCGGTAGTAGGTGTAATTTTTGCAACTTCACTCAATGGAACCATTTGATTATTTGCCGATCGCACATAAAGCCGTCGAATATCATCAGGCGATCGCCGATAGTTGGCATCTGCTTGAACGTATACGCGATAACTACGCTGTCCCAAGGTAAAATCGTTAACATACTGGGAGCCAATTGCCGCTCCGAGTGTGTTCACAGCTTGTTGAAAATCGATGTTAAGCGCTTCTAAACGAGTGCGATCAAAGTCAATTTGAAACTGTGGTGTACTGGCAGTAAACTGGGTAAAAACGCCGCCATTGAGAGCCGGTTTTTGATTTGCTTGGGCGATTACCGCTTGAGCATTTGCATAAAAATCATTTATTGTCAGTCTTCCATTGGTACGGTCTTCTAGCTGTAACTCAAATCCCCCTAACGTACTAAAGCCTTGAATCGGTGGGGGACTGACTGCGGTGATAATAGCTTCTGGAATCGTTGCAAATTCTTTATTTATTCGGGCTAAGATTGCAGAGGCAGTTTGATTGGGTTGACTGCGCTCCTCCCACGGCTTGAGTTTTGCAAAGAACACACCCCGATTTGAGCCACTACCTGCAAAGCCAAATCCCGAAGTGGCGAAAACGTTACTTACCTCTGGTTCTTTTTCGAGAATTTGTTCGAGTTTGGTAATTACTTGGTCGGTATAGTTGAGGGCAACTCCATCTGGCCCTTGAATAATACCTAAGACAATTCCCTGGTCTTCACTCGGAACAAATCCGGTGGGAACATGGGTAAACATAAAATATGTGGCAGCTAAACCAACCACAAATAATCCGATTACCGCATAACGAACGCGAATCAAAAAATTCACGATCGCTAAATACTTGTCAATAATCCATTGTAAAATTTGATTGAAACGACCAAAAAACCAACCAAGCGGGCCGCGTGCAGGGCGAGGCGGACGGAGCAGAATTGCCGATATACTCGGACTAAAGGAAAGGGCATTAAACGTTGATATGGCGATTGAAAAAGCAATAATCAACGCGAACTGTTGATACATTTTTCCTGTCGAACCTGGGAAAAATGCCACCGGGATAAAAACTGCCATTAATACTAGCGACGTTGAAACTACCGCTCCGGTAAGTTCATCCATTGCCTCGACTGATGCTTGCAGTGGTCGCATTCCCTGTTCAACTTTGCGGGCGATCGCTTCAACAACGATAATGGCATCATCTACGACTAATCCTGTTGCCAAAATTAAGCCAAATAACGTTAAATTATTCAACGAGAATCTAAACACGTAAGCGAATGCCAACGCCCCAATTAGTGAAACGGGAATGGCAACCAGGGGAATAATTGTAGCTCGCCAGTTTTGCAGAAACAGAAAAATCACTAGTACGACAAGAGCGATCGCTTCAACTAGTGTTTTCAATACTTCTTCGAGTGACGCTTGCACAAATCCAACGGTATCGTAGACAATCTGGGCTTTTAAGCCTGGTGGAAAGTCTTTTATCAATTCATTCATCTGAGCCTGAACGTTTTTCGAGACATCCAAAGCGTTACTTCCAGGTGACTGATAAATTGCGATACCAATTGACGGCTTACCATTATTTCTGGCATTGCTGCTGTAAGTCTCCGAACCGAGTTCTGCACGACCCACATCTTGAAGTTTAATTAAACTGCCATTACTTCCGGCTTGAATAACTAGATTTTCAAACTCTGACGCATTTTTAAATTGACCATTGACTCGCAGCGGAATTTCATAACTTTGACCTGGGGGGATAGGCGATTGACCTAACGTTCCGGCTCCGGCGAGAATGTTTTGCGATCGCAATGCCGTAGAGACATCTGCCACAGTTAAGCCTCGACTTGCCAGTGCATTCGGGTCGAGCCACAACCTCATTGCATATTGCTTTTCGCCAAAAATTGTTAAATCCCCAACTCCCGGCGTTCTCAGCAGTTGATCTCGCAAATTTAGGTCAATATAGTTACTAATAAACAGCGCGTCATACTCATTATTTTCGGGATAAAGAGCATAGACTAACAAAATACTTGTAGAAGATGTTTGTGCTGTCACGCCGAATTGTTGCACCGTTGTCGGTAGGCGAGGTGTAGCACGGGCGAGGCGATTCTGGACGTTAACTTGAGCAATATTTTTATCTACCTGTGAGCCAAAATATACTGAAATTTGGCTACTACCTGCTGAACTGTTCGAGGTCATGTACTGCATTCCCTCAACGCCGTTAATCTGTCGCTCCAGCGTAGTTGTCACCGCAGTTTCGACAGTTTCCACATCCGCCCCAGTATAGGAAGCTGAAACTTGAACGCGAATCGGTGCAATATCTGGCAAGTAATTAAGCGGCAGCAACGGAATACACACGCCACCGACAATCAGAATCAGTAGAGTGCAAACGGTAGTTAATACCGGGCGTTTGATGAAGGTATTCGCGATCGAAAAAATCATAAATTATCCATCCTGGATTTATGATATCGGTTGAATTGGTGCGCCTTCTCTAAGTTTGAGAATGCCAGAAGTCACAATCGTTTCGCCGGATTTAAGCCCATCGATAACTTGATAATTGGGCCCTTGAATATCTCCCAGGCGCACTAAACGCTGATGCACAACTTGTTGCTGTTGTCCATTGACGGTTTTGTTTTCGGTGACAAACACAAAACTTTGTCCACCGATGCGAGAAATTGCGACGGTGGGAATCAAGATACCTGGTTGTCGATTCCAAATCACGCGAGCTCTAACGTATTGTCCATCGCGCAATCGCCCTTGTGAATTCCGAAAGCGGGCTTTGCTCAGTATTGACTGTTGATTAGAACTTACATTTGGAGAAATATAGCTAATCGCGCCTGTACCAATCACTTGCTGGGTGGTGGGATCGATTAGCTGAACGGGTAAGTTCGTTCGTAATTGACGCAATCGATTTGAGGGTATAGAAAGATTGAGATCCAGCGAATCGTTTTGTGTGAGTGTGGTGATTGTTTGTCCGATGTTGACATAATCTCCAACCTTGACCGGAAATTCACCAACTATGCCAGTAATGGGTGCTACCACTTGCTTAAAATTGAGGCTGACTCGCGCCGCAGCCGTGCTTGCTTGAGCTTGGCGGATATTTGCCTGTGCTTGGCGGACGGCTGCTCTAGCTGCTGCGACTTGCTTTTCGGATGTTTGCAGGTCTGCGATCGCAGTTTGTAAATTATTTTGGGCAATGTCTAACTCTTGTCTAGCTATGGCTCCTTCGTTGACCAACTGTTGGCTACGATTGAACTGTGTCCGTTGCAGTTGAACATTTGCGGCTGCTTTGGTGCGTTGGGCTTCGGCTTGTTGTTGCTGTGCTTGAGCAGTACCCAATGCTGCTTGCACCGAACTAGCAGCCGCGATCGAACTGGCGACATTGGCCTGAGCCTGATCTAAACTCAAAGATGCGATCGGCGTACCCTGCTGTACTCGCTGACCACTCGAAACGAGAATTGATTCGATTCGTCCTTGAGTTTGGGGTTGTAGTATGACTTTTTGTTGCGCTTCCAACGACCCGACAAACTCGGAACTTTCTTCGATTGTGCCTGCGTCAATTCTCTGAAGTTTTACTGGCAATGCTGGCGGGCTTTGAGCATTCGCTGCCGGATCGTTTTTTTGACAACCACTCGCCAATGTTGTAAGCATTAGTACGATAACTAATACTGGATTTGCGAGTAATAGGCTTAAGTATTTAAGTAGATAATCAGGTTTTAGCATGAAACAAAATGCTGATTAGTTAAATCTATACACTGTATAATTTTTCCGTCTCAATCCAAGAAATTAAGAAAGCCTAATGACTCCGGCTTTGCTGCAACACGGCAGAATTCAGGAG
>JADEXV010000273.1 GCA_015206945.1 Nostocales cyanobacterium LEGE 12452
TCATCCCCCCCTGCTCCTCTGCTCCCCTGCTCCCCTGCTTCCTCCCTCCTCCCCACGAACTTACAAGAAGTAATGCTGGGGTATTCTGACAGCAACAAAGACTCTGGTTTTTTAAGCAGCAACTGGGAAATTCATAAAGCCCAAAAATCATTGCAACAAATAGCAGAAAACTACGATCTGAATTTGCGAATTTTCCACGGACGCGGCGGTTCTGTGGGACGCGGTGGCGGCCCTGCTTACGAGGCTATTTTGGCTCAACCTGGTCATAGTATCAATGGGCGAATCAAGATTACCGAACAAGGAGAAGTTTTAGCTTCCAAATATTCCTTGGTGGACTTGGCTTTGTACCACATGGAAACCATCACTACTGCTGTGATTCAAGCCAGCCTGCTGCGAACAGGGTTTGATGATATTGAACCCTGGAATGAGATTATGGAAGAATTAGCAGCGCGATCGCGTCAACATTATCGTGCTTTAATCTACGAACAGCCTGATTTTGTTGATTTCTTCCACGAAGTAACTCCCATTGAAGAAATTAGCCAACTGCAAATTAGTTCCCGTCCCGCCCGTCGTCCATCTGGTAAGAAAGATTTAAGCAGTCTGCGAGCTATTCCTTGGGTATTTAGCTGGACGCAAACTCGCTTTTTACTTCCTTCCTGGTATGGCGTTGGCACAGCATTACAAGAATTCTTGAATGCAGAACCAGAAGAACACTTGAAATTACTGCGCTACTTTTATGTTAAGTGGCCTTTTTTCAAGATGGTGATTTCTAAAGCCGAGATGACTTTGGCAAAAGTAGACATGCAAATGGCACATCACTACGTTCAAGAACTGTCAAAACCAGAAGATCAACTTCGCTTTGCCAAGGTGTTTGACCAAATTGCTAGCGAATTCTATCTGACAAGAGATTTGGTGTTAAAAATCACCGATCACACTCGACTATTAGATGGCGATCCTGTATTGCAACGATCTGTTCAGTTACGCAATGGCACAATTGTCCCCTTGGGATTTATCCAAGTTTCACTACTCAAGCGTCTACGGCAGTCCCAAAATACTACTGCTACTTCTGGAGTAATTCACTCTCGTTACAGCAAAGGCGAGTTACTGCGAGGAGCATTGTTAACTATTAATGGTATTGCAGCTGGAATGAGAAATACAGGTTGATTGGGAATGGGGCATTGGGCATTGGGCATAGGGCATAATGACCAATGACCAATGACAAATGACTAATGGCAAAAAACAGAATTTTAATTTGCACTTTCTTGGCGCTCTCATCAGGTTTTTTTGGCGCTTATACCAGTGGGCAAATCACCATGATGTTGCATAGCCAAAAGTGCCAAAATCAACCTTGGGGTTTAAAGGAGATGTGCAACGCTTGGATGACACCAGGAGCAATATGGCAAGGTACCACAACAGGACTTTGGACAGGCACTATCTTAGGGGCATTTGTTGGTGGTGTGGTGACGCGACAAGCTCGTGATTAGTCTAACGTGAGTTTGAGGGTTGGCAGCTTTGGTGTCAGCAAGGCTGGTAAAATTTACCCATAGCGAAGAAGAGAAAATCACCATGCCTACCGAAACTAACTCAGGGAATCAAACTACTACAGGAGCTGATGCGATTGACGAAGCGATCGCACAGGGAATTGATTTTGATGGTTCTCCCATTCCACCTGCAAAGCTAGAACTTTATGGCAAAGTTATGGCGCTAGAAGGCAACAGACAGCGCAGTGGTGTATCTAATACGATGCGATCGCGCATTGTGCGAATTGGCGCAAAACACATTCCCCAAGCAGAACTCGACCAATTACTCGTAGATGCTGGTTTCGCGCCTCTAAAAGAGAAAGAAATTGCCTTTTTCTATAGTGGTAAATAAATAAAGTTAAAAGTTAGGAGTTTGTTGAGATAAGCTACTTTAGCAATGGCTGACGACAAACTCTGACACTACTTCCCACAGGGTAATGCTGCTAAATCCCTACCGCCAAACATCTGGGCTTAACACATCAATTTAATTCTTTACCTCACACATCTTAAATCTAAACATGGAAGTTCCTTAGCTGTTATTTTGGATTTCTTCTAACTTGGTACGCACTGCCTGGATATCCTGCCACATTAACCATTTTGGCGCACCTCTTTCCTTAGAAGGGTTCCGTAGCAAGTAGGAAGGATGAAAAATTGGCATACATAAGCGCCCTTCCCACTCTAGCCACTGTCCGCGAATTTTCGTAATTCCTCGCTTATCGCCAGTGATCCCTTTGACAGCAGTTGCACCCGTTAACAGAATTATTTTGGGGTCAACTAAGCGAATTTGTTCTAGTAGGTAGGGTAGACAAGCCGCCACTTCTACAGGAGTGGGAACTCTATTATCTGGTGGGCGACATTTATTGATATTGGCAATATATACATCATGCTCAGTAGTCAGATTTACCGATGCCAAAATTTTCTCCAGCAATTGTCCTGATCTGCCTACAAATGGTAAACCCGTTTCATCTTCATTTTGACCTGGCGCTTCTCCCACAACCATAATTGGTGCTTTGAGATTGCCACGTCCGACAACAGCATGAGTACGAGTGTCTCCCAACGCACAACGGTGGCAGCGATCGCAATGCTGTTTCAACTCCGTTATGTCAGAATAAGTTCCGGGAGCGATCGGAATTTTCGCGTCTGTAGGAATCAGTTCTCGTTGGTTAAAAGTTGAGTCGTCGAAGAGGCTGAGTTGGGTTTCGCTGCTCATGAAAATCAGGATTTTGGCATCAGCGCCAGCTGTTATATCTGAGTTAAATAGCCTTCTGGTTGGATATTTATCAGAACAATAAACTTTTGCTGAATACTTAATTATTTATACAAATCTTATTGTATCAGTTAATTTGAGACAAAATTCAGTCATGATAAAAGCATTGCCGTACTAAGATGCTGGGGGAAAACCATGTCACATACCCCACTTTTCGCCGATCGTACCCATGCAGGTGAGTTATTGGCGCGAGTAATTCATGATGTTTTGACTCAGCAAACTATTGATTCTGGGGTAAAGCCTGTACCAATTATTTATGCTTTGGCAAGAGGAGGTGTACCAGTAGCAGCACCAGTAGCACGTCTTTTGGATTGTCCGTTGACTATTGTTGTCGCAAAGAAGATTAGCCATCCAGAAAACCCAGAGTTAGCAATTGGTGCAGTGACTACTTCTGGAAATGTTCTTTGGGCCGATCAAAAGTTATTTCGCTCTAAACATGATGTGCGGTGGCGAGAAGTGGCTTTAAATAAAACGATAAAACTTGCTAAGTCTCTTGAAGCTCAATTAATTCCTGCTTGTCCGCAAGTAAATGCAGAGAATGCTACGTTGATCTTAATTGATGATGGTATTGCTACAGGTATGACAATAGCGGTAGCAGCAACTGCCATGAGAGCGCTTTCTCCAGCAGCAGTTTGGTTATGTACTCCAGTAGCGCCACAAAAATTGCTACCCTGGTTAGAACAGTGGGGCGATCGCACAATAGTCTTGGAAACACCTGAACCATTCTGGAGTGTGAGTAATTTTTACGCAGAATTTCCTCAAGTAGATACATTAGAAGTTCTCGTATATCTCCAACAACAAAAGACAATCAGGGGAATTGATTTGTGCGAGTAATTTTGAATTGTTTCCCGTCTGGCTTTTTAACTATTTGAAGATGTTCCCTGCTGATATTGCATCGCTTTGGCATAATCACCCAAGGCATAGCAAGCGACTTTCAAGCTGGCAAGAGCTTGTTCTTCACTGCGACGATCTTTGATATTTCTAGCTAACAACAAACGTTCTTCATAATATGTAATTGCTTTGTTGTAGTCACCCAAAGCTTCACAAGCAACTCCTAAACTACTTAAAGACTGTTCCTCACTACGCTTATCTTGAATTTCTTTGGCTAATTGCAACCGATCTTCATAATACTTAATGGCTTTAGTATAATCACCTAAAGCATAACAAGCATTGCCCAAATTCTTTAGCACCTGAGAAGCACTGCGAACATTTTTTAATGAGCGTGATAGTACTACACATTGCTCATAATAGGCGATCGCTTTTTGGTAATTGTTCAAAGCATACCAAGCATTACCTAAATTCTTGAGTACCTGTTCTTCGCCCCAATTATCTTTGAGTTCCCGCACAATCTCTAGACTTTGCTGCTGATACTCAATGGCCTGTGTAAAGTTGCCTAAAGCTTTATACACCAATCCTAGATTATTCAGTGCTGCCACTTGACTTCGTTTGTCTTGGAGTTGCTGCGTTATTTTCAAACATTTTTCTAGAAACTCAATAGCCTTTTTATGGTCATTCAGGTGGCGGTATGCATTGCCTAAATGGGAAAGAGATTGCATTTGCAATACTAAATCTGAAGTGTTATTGAGTAAAGAAAGACACTGTTGGGAATAAGAGATAGCACCCTTGTAGTCTCCAGCGCTGTAAGTTACCAATCCTAAAAAAGAAAGTACCTGTGCCTGTTTTTCTAAATCGCCAACTGCCTGAAACAGTCCCAAGGATTGCTGTAAAGACTTCATAGCCGTTATTAATTCGCCACCTTGCTGCTGTTGAATTCCTTGCCTTAGTAACTTGGACGCTTCTGACAAGTGGTCATCACTTTCTTGTAGAGGTATGATTTGCGCTTGTGAACCAGAGTCAAATTCATGGGTAATTGTATTACGCTTCACTGGTTTTAGATATGTTATGGGTAATTGCAAGGGAACTGTACTTTTGGATCTGTTATTCCATTCGCCTTTAGACATCAACTCCTTCCTGTGAAGTCTAGTGCTAAATCTAGTGTTCCCAAAACCAGGATGCATCTTTCATCAGCCTGGTTTACCACAGCGTAAGTTTAGGAAGGGTGAGAGTTTATATAGCGATCCTTAATCTGAGGCTTTCAGATTTCCATTCATGAAGAGTAATAACTATATAGCAGTCTTAGAGCATTTGCGACCGCCTCTATTTCTTCTCTATTTGTGTTCTCTACGTCTAGAGTATTTCGATTAAAAAACTATTTTTGACAAGTTTATTTAAGAGCTTTATTATCAATATCTGTCCTGTATGTATGGTGCAGAATATCCCGCACCTCCATTAAAATTTTTCCTAGCATATTTTTACCGCTCCCATCTGCTCCGCAACCCCAGTAAAAATCGATAGGCGAGTTTTCAACAATTTCTACATTGTCTGTAGAAAGTAAAATATCTCTAATATCTCTAATATCTGTATGAGTTTGAAATTTGCACAGCACAGCTTGCCGCATGATGTCATCTTTAACCTGTTCCCAATCTTGGCGTAAGGGACGCGTTCTCTCACGCCCCATTCTTGCTGCATCTTTAGGTGTTTTAACTAGGCGGATTTGTTCTACATGAGGTGTACCCACAAACTTTTGCGCCTGAAAGTAGTGTTCGCTAGTTGACCAATACAATCCATCTAATTCAAAGCCGTGGGACGAAAAGTTAGAGAAACAGCCATACTCTTCACGAGTACTATAAAAATAAATTGCCATAAAAATTGTATCAATTTTTTTTAATTTACTGAATTTGTAAGTGTTTTATAAAACAGATGATTTATTTTCTGTTGATTCAATAAATGCCTCAAACTGACCATTAGGAGTCCATTGGATAGCCCCATCTCGTCCTGTAAAGAACAGTTTAGTTTGACTTTGATTCAGTTCAGATAAAGTTTTTGGATCAAAGTTGGCAGAAGAAGCGATCGCTACTTGTGGTTGCAAAGCAATAACTAAATCTTTTAATGACTCAGGGGCACACCAAAGCACTTGCGGTCGAGGCAAACTTCCATTTTTAACTAGTTGCTGTACCTCTTTAGACTTAACATTACCTACTAATAGCCAATTTTGATCTAAAATTTGCAATTGTAAAATTGGTAATTGGTCGTTGATTAATTGCGCTACTATCGAACCAGCTTTAACGGATTGACCAACTCCCAAAGGTTGATAAATTCCTTGATGTTTTTGTAGTTCCTGTTGAATAGCCTGAGTTGTAATAGAATTATCTGTTTGGGGTGAATATTCATAAAAATTATTAATTGGTAAACGTTGCATTAATTCAAACCAAGCATTACTTTCATTACCTTGAAAATCAGTTGCGATCGCCCAATTTATTTGATTTACACCTTGCTGTTGTAAAAACGGTATGATTGTAAAACGTCCTGTACCTTCATCACCACTATTAATTACAGTTACAGTACCTCGATCTTGAACAACTACAATTGGTTCTGTCCCAGATTCTAAGACAGTTATCCTAAACAATGTATTTTTAGAGTGCCAAAGTGGGATGAATACTAAACCAATCGCAATCATATTAGCAAACCACCACCGCCTTTGCCACCAACGCACTAGCCAGACCAATATAATTAGTATATAAATTGCCAAAAGCTGCCAAGTAGATATACTGCCCACAGCAACAGAATTTCCAGGCAACTTGCTAAAAAATTCCACTAGTTTAATTAGCCAATCAGTAGGGTAATGTAATACCCCTGCTAGAAAGCTTCCTGCGTCAGTCCAAACTAAACCTACTAACGCACTGATAATTCCACCTATACTAATGATCGAAATTAATGGAGTACTAACCACATTCAGCAACAGACTATAAGATGGTACAACCCCAAAGACAAAAAGTTGCACAGGTAAAGTCCAAATAGTTGCAGCTAAGGGAACAGCAATCAAAGCAGCGATCGCAGGTGGTAGCCATGCTAGGCGATTGACTAATGCGGGTACTGTTACAACTAATCCTAATGTTGCTAAAAAACTCAATTGAAAACCTAAATCCCAAATCCATAAAGGATTAAACACTAATAGGATAGTTGCTGCCAATAACAACGATCCGAACTGTTTTACCTTCCTTTTTAATAGCAGACCAACTAATGCCGCAAAACCCATAATTACGGCTCTGAGAACCGCAGGTTGAAACCCTGTTAAACTCAGAAAAATGATTAAAGCCAAAAAGCCAAGGGTAAATTGCGTTCCTTTTCTCGCCCGCCTTGTTAACTGTAAAATCACACTCAAAATCAAAGAAGTTTGGAACCCAGAAGCCGCTAAAGCATGAGCTAATCCGGCTTGTACAAATAAGTCTCGGATATCGTAGGGTAAATCAACAGCTTTGCTACCTAAAACCATTGCACTCACAAGAGGCCCTTCAGGAATACCCAACCAACGAACTTGCGATCGCACAATTCGCTCCCGAATTTGCCACCATCCCCATTTACGTTCCCGATCCAAAACATTTATTTGTCGCCCAATCAAACCAGCAAACGTTCCTTCCTGCTTAAGAAACTTCTGAAAATCGAAACCACCAGGATTGGAAGCCGCCTTTGGTTTATACAAAATCCCAGTCACAGCAATTTGTTGACTAGGGTATAACCCAGTAGCCTGAAGTATAGGGACTGTCACATACAATTTCCCTGTAACCCCTTGTGGGACACCTGCTGAACCTTTATCATTTTTGACTTCATCTAACTGAGTCGTTTCCAGCCAAAATTGTCCTCGCTGACTGCGAGTTAAGCGAGGATTACTCACCACTTCGCCGCGTACAATCACAAGTTGTTCTTGATTGCTGCTATTTCCAGGCGGAACAAACTGACTAATATCTTTTGCACCTGGTTGTGGCATTCGCCATTGAAAATATAGAGTTGCCAATAATCCCACCAAGCCAGCAGCTAGGCATATTCGAGGATTGGGAGTACTTTGCCAAATATTAGGCACTGCCTTATTTTTGCTTCCAGCATTTTCTGATTTCTGAGCAAATTGCTGTAGTGTGATGCGTCTTCTAAAAAGAATTGCTCCCACAATCCCCACAACCAAAATTCCCACACCACCCCAAGGAACTGCTGTAAGCAGCAACCCAAAAATGTAGCCAAGACAAATAATTACACCACTGGTTTGAATCATAAGATTTTTGTAAAAGCACCTGGCAATCCGAATTTGCAGATGGTTTAACTATAGATAGGGCAGCAATAAAGAAAAATCGGCGTTGCTGAATTTGGTTATGAAATTCAAAAATAAAATATTCCAAACTCTTATTATCTGTGTTTGGAGCACCTCTGCGTGAGCTTTTTATCTCTTTAATCAACAACAGCGAAAAATTTTTATGCTTGTGGTGAGTATAGTCCATCAAGTTTATATAAACAAAGCCCGCACAGGCGGGCCTTATCCTTGTAGCTTGAATGTTCTAGACTCAATATTTAACCGTATTTCTGTCCTTTAGCGAAAGCTGCATCAAAAAGATATACCTAGCTTAAACTCAGCGCCACAAGGATAAACAGAATATAAAATCGTAGTGAATTAAATTTGGCACGATTCTGCGTACCTTTGCCTTTACTCTGCGTTCCTCTGCGTTTAAAAACGCTATTATTTACACAAATCTGTACTTAGTTTGTGTAGACGCACCCTTTAGGATGTTGGGCTTACTGTTGAACTCACAGTATCTTTGAGCAACGGAAAACCCAACTTCTCCCTTTGCTCAACATATAAATGAGCTACCTTCCTAGCCAAATGCCGAATCCTGGCAATATAGCGAGTTCTCTCCGTCACTGAAATCACACCTCTAGCATCCAGCAGATTGAATGTGTGCGAACACTTCATTACATAATCTAAGCTAGGTAATACCAATCCTCGCTCCGTCAATTGGGTAGCTTCCTGCTCATACAAATTAAATAATGTCAGTAGCAACTCAGGGTTTGACGCTTCAAAATTGTATGTACATTGCTCAATTTCACTTTGCAGGAAAACATCGCCATAAGTAATGTTGTCTGTC
The DNA here is from genome assembly GCA_015206945.1 of Nostocales cyanobacterium LEGE 12452. GTDB lineage: Bacteria > Cyanobacteriota > Cyanobacteriia > Cyanobacteriales > Nostocaceae > Nostoc. The sequence continues at coordinate 8,757 of JADEXV010000273.1, forward strand.
CACTGGATCTTAGTAAATGCTTCTACTTGCTGGAGATACATTGTCAGCCGCTCTAACCCGTATGTAATTTCAATCGACACCGGACGGCAATCAATTCCTCCACACTGTTGGAAGTAAGTAAATTGAGTAACTTCCATCCCATCTAACCATACTTCCCACCCAGTGCCCCAAGCTCCCACAGTTGCATCTTCCCAGTTATCCTCTACAAACCGAATATCGTGGTCTTGAGGACGAATACCTAAAGCTCTTAACGAATCAAGATAAATCTCCTGAATATTATCTGGTGATGGCTTAATCAGAACTTGGTACTGATAATAGTGTTGGAAGCGGTTGGGGTTTTCGCCGTAGCGTCCATCAGTAGGACGACGACAAGGCTCAACGTAAGCAACAGCCCAAGGTTCCGGCCCCAATGCTCTTAAAAAAGTCTGGGGATTCTTAGTACCAGCTCCCTTTTCAATATCGTAGGGTTGAGCAATAAGACAACCGCGATCGCCCCAGAAATGATGCAATAAACTTATTACCGACTGAAAATTCACGCTTGTTCCATCCTTACTCAACACAGTGCATAAACCATTGTTGCCTAGAATCCGGCACTGTGGGCAGTTTCAGGAGACACAGAAGCGGTCCAAAATTATTTTGGAAAAAGTAGTTGACACAATGAAGTAGGTTCGCTATATTGAATAAGTGCTTGAAGCGGAGCGCGAAAGAGCGACGCTTACAAGGACACCGAACCTTGAAAATATTATAGTTTGAAAGCGATTATACAGCAAGTGTATTGCGTCAAGCAAATAAAAATAACTAAGCTGAAGTTAAAAAAGAGCAGCTAATAGAGCTAATAAAGCAAACACTT
>JADEXV010000274.1 GCA_015206945.1 Nostocales cyanobacterium LEGE 12452
GGAGCAGGGGAGCAGGGGAGAAGTTGCAGTAAGTTTTTCGCCTCTGCCCTTCTGTCTTTCTGCTCCTCTATTTCTTGTGCCAATGCCCAATGCCCAATGCCCAATTATTGTTGTTCTTCTGCAACTCGTTTGAGGCGGCGCAGTTGGGCTTGCATATCTTCTTTTGTCCACGACGCAGCAAAAGTGTTGAAGCCCCAGCTAACTAAGGGGTTAGGGATATCGTACTCAAAGCGGTTGATTAAAAGCGTTCCCTTTTCGGTAGGTTGACATTCCCAGCGATCGCGCCCCTGAAAAAATCCCTGAAATTCCCAAACTACCAAACCCGGTTGTCGTTCTACAACTACGCTATTCAGGGTGGGTTTCAGTAGAGGAATTTGAATAATAAAACGACTTTTACTGCCGACATCGGTACTCCAAGCTTCGCCCACAGGTTCGCAACGGAGAACGGGGTTGAGCCAACGGTGCATGAGAGCTAAATCGCTAATACAGCGCTCCACCACCGTAGCTGTAGCATTAATTTGAATCGATTGTTCCAAAACTTGGGACATTCCACATCTTTGGTGCTGTTGCTGCAATTAGAGTAACGCAAAATTCAGCGCAGTGGGAGCAGAGGAGCGGGGGAGCAGGGAAGAAGTTGCAGTAGGTTTTTCCCCTTTGCCTCTCGGTCACTGAGCGTAGCCGTTGGCGCAGCCTCTCGTAGAGAAGTGCTGCCCCTCTGCCTCTGCCCAAGCCCAATCCCCGTATATTAAATCAAATATGAGTAAATATGTATGTTTTTACTGGTAAATTGATAGGCAAAACACTGACTCAGTGTTTGCGGCGAATACTTAAGCATAATTCCCGAAAACCATGAACACAACTTGGCAAGAAATAACCCAGGTGATGTCTACGACGGGCTACGCCTACGGAGTTAGTTTATCCACGAAGGTGCAGCAATTTTTAGCACAATCATCGCCCAGCCTGCAACCAATACAACCAGCAGTGAATCAAGGAATCGCTGATGTGCAAGGTATTGTACAACAGTTGATTCTGTTTACGCCTCGTCTTTTAGGGGCGGTAGCAATCTTACTAGTAGGTTGGCTGATTGCAGCGATCGCAGCGGCGCTGACGCAAGGAATCCTCAAGCGCACAAACATAGATAACCGTATTGCCGCTGGGATAACGGGTCGTCAAGATGTTCCCCAAGTGGAGAAATTAGTCTCTAGCTTGGTCTTTTGGAGCGTTATCCTGTTAACTGCGGTAGCTGTTTTACAGACGTTGGATCTGGAAGTAGCCTCTCAACCTCTGAATAATTTTCTCAATCAACTTATTGGCTTTTTGCCAAAGTTGGTTGGTGCCGGAATCCTTTTGGCAGCAGCCTGGTTTTTGGCGACGATTGTGAAGATTATCACTGTCCGCTCATTACAGGCATTTAACCTAGATGAGCGTTTGAATCCAGAACCAGAAGACAGAGCGCCCAGCCTGAATCAGCTGTCTCTTAGTGATACGATCGGCAATGCTCTGTATTGGTTTATATTTTTACTGTTTCTTGCCCCAGTTTTAGATACTCTCGGACTCAGGCAGGCTCTACAACCAGTACAAGCTCTAATCACAGAAGTTCTGCTAATTCTGCCGAACATTTTAGCGGCGATCTTGATTGCTGTAGTTGGCTGGTTCATCGCTAATGTAGTACGGCGGATTGTGACGAACTTGCTGGCGACAACTGGTCTTGACCATTTAGGTAGTCGGTTAGGACTATCTACAAGTGCGGGGGTACAACCTCTATCGAGTATTATCGGCACAATTGTCTATGTTTTGATTCTGATTCCTGTGGCGATCGCAGCGCTGAATGCCTTGCGAATTGATGCGATATCTGTACCTGCGATCGCTATGCTGCAACAGGTTCTCAACGCCCTACCTGCCATCTTTACAGCCGCAGCAATTTTGATTGTTGCCTATTTCGTCGGGCGGTTTATCGCGGACTTGGTTACAAGTATCCTCACCAATTTAGGGTTTAATAACATTTTCACTATTTTGGGTCTGACAACACCCAGCAGACGAATCGTCATTTCCACAGAATCAGCAACCCCACCGATTCCAACCCGCACTCCATCGGAAATTGTAGGGATTGTTGCCTTAGTGGGGATCATGCTGTTTGCCACAGTGGCGGCGGTGAATATCTTGAATATTCCAGCCCTGACAGCATTAGTGTCTGGGATTGTGATTATATTCGGGCGGATTTTGGCTGGATTGGTAATCTTTGCCGTTGGCTTATTCCTGGCAAATCTGGCTTTTAACATCATTACCAGTTCCGGCGAACGTCAAGCCCAGATTTTGGGACAAGTGGCGCGGATTGCAATTATTGCCTTAGTTTCTGCAATGGCACTGCAACAGATTGGAGTTGCCAGTGATATTGTGAATTTAGCCTTTGGACTTTTACTAGGTGCGATCGCAGTTGCCATTGCCCTAGCCTTTGGTCTTGGAGGGCGCGATATTGCACGAGAGCAAGTTCAAGAATGGCTAAACTCTTTCAAAGGTAGAAACTAAAAATTGATGAAGGCGCAATTTTATCTGTAAATCTGGAAAAGTGCAGCCGTAAGCATCAATAGTGCAGAAAATCTATCGGCAATTTTGCTTAAGAGGTTAAAAGTTAGAGCTTAAAAACTCGGAGTTTGAGTAGAGAACTCGTAATCTCAAGTTCTGAAGCTCAAGTTCCGAGTTTGGAAGCTCAATTTAATCGTATTTTCCAAGTCACTTTTTTTAGCTGCGTAACTGAGAAATGCCTTAGTCTTAAGGAAAGCTGAGGATAAAGCAAGGACGCGATCGCAGGAACATATAGATTTTCCCAAATTACCGAAAGCTGTGCTGATGTGGGTTATTCAAGTAATGAGTGCCGTATTGGTGGAAAATCTTGGTTCAAGATTTGATTTAGCAGCTTTTGTGTTAGAAAAATCACTATTATGGGAAAACTTAAAATAAGACCCTGTGTTGAAGACATTGGTTGTAATTCGTTAGCCAAATGATTACACAACAGGAGTGGCAACTTGTGCATGAGTTGAAAAAATAGTTTTATGTTCTAAACAAAAATTATTATAAAATTAACATTTATGGATTTACTTATCAAAAGTATTAAACGTTTTTGGATAATTAATTGTTTTGGGATATTTGTTTTATCGGCTTGTACACCTGCATCATCCCAAGAAAAAGTTTTAACATCCAAAGAAGGAAATTTTAGTATTGTAATGCCAGGGACTATTTTAGAAGAAAATAGTACTCCAATAAAAGGTATTAATAGCCGGAATTGGACAACTCTTAAGAATCAATCTATATATTCAGTGACCCATTCAACTTTTTCCAAACCAATAGCCTCGCAGAGAATCCCAAAAGTTTTACAACTTCTAGTTAAAACTGCTAATGAAACAAGTTTTATTCAGGGTAAACAAGTATCTCAGTCTTCCATTAATCAAAGTGGATATAACTGCCAAGACTTTACTTTAATGGGCAAACCCGGTACTTCCTTGCAAGAAGTAATTAATAAAAAAGGATTAAATATCCAGAATAAAATATTATATCAGAGAAGTCTGCTTTGTATGAAGAATAATTATGCTGTTGAGGCTGTAATAATAACCCCATCATCTGAAGAGCTAAAAACGAATGGGGACTCTTTTATTAAATCGCTAAACCTCAAACCATGAAACTGTTTTTTATTACTTGGTATGACCATTCTGTTAGTATATTTGCAACCTTATAGCTTGGAACACATAGACTTCGCCAAGGGAATATATTTATTGCTGCGATCGCTTACGTTGGTTCTGCAATGACGTAAGACTACCTGTTACCAACGTCTACTGTCCAATGTAACAACTGATTTAGTAGGATAGTAAAGTTTTTGAAAGTAACATACACAAACAATATAAAGTGATTACTATCTCTTTAAAAATTTTGGAAGTAAATTCGTCATGAATGCTGAGGTGCTTCTTAGTTTGAGAAAGAGAAACTGGAGCAAACACTCCACGGCATAAAACATGGATTTTATTAACGAAGCACAAAAGTTGGCAGATACAGTTAGAGATAAAGCTCAAGAAGCAGCCAACAATGTAGTAAACGGGATGAATGAGGTAGTTGATGGAATCAAGAACACTACTAGCGAGGTGACTACTTCAAGTGTCCATGCAGTTAATGATTTACAAAGTTTATCAACCATAGCAGCACAGTCAGGTTTTCAAACTGTTCAAAATGTTAGTCAAACATTTCAACAAACTGCTATTGGAGTTGCCGCATCTAGCATGGTTATGGCTGATGCTTTGCAAAATTTACCAAAGACAGCTGCCGAATTAGCCCAAGAGATGCCCAAGATTGCAAATAGGCTGAGATATCGTGCTGGCGTTCGGGTGGGAGACTTACCTCGCTCTGATGCAGATGTCATGAAGCTTTTTGAGAAAATTCCTGGTACATCAAAGCTTGGAGGTAAAGAATATACAATTCGTCAATTTCTTAGAGATAAGCATGGTAGCCACATCAATCCACGTTCCCAAGGTGGATCGAATGCTGCTGATAATATCCTCTGGGAAGTAGGTGTTGATAATCTTCGCCGAGGTGCCAAAGTAATGACCGTTGGCGAACAGTTTTATATTCGGGTTTATAATGCGGTAGATTCTATTGTCAGCAATTCTGGGACGATCGCAAAACTTGGGATTACTGCAACGGGAACAGCTATTCTCACTCAGGTTGTAGTCACGGCAATTTCCTACTCTTTGGATCTTTATCGGGGCGACATTACTGTTGAAAAGTATAAAAATCTAATTTTTGAAGCAGCAAAGGCAGCAGGTATTGCAACACCAATTGTTTTTTTGATCTTGGTGGCTGTGTTAGCTTTATTTCCAGAATTTACAGTTATTTTGTCAGCACCAGTTGTTGTTGCAGGCTTCAATGCTTTATTTGGTATTAGTATTGCTACACCCATCATTCAATCGCTAGTTCGTCATGTCGAAGCTGGAGGTTTTGGCATAGAAACTGCTGATGCTTACAAAACTGCGTTTGATGGTTCTGCGCCCTGAAATAAGTTATTCCAAATTGAAATTGCATAATTAGGGTGGGTATCTCACCCGCCCGTAGCCAAATGTGGGTTTTTCAGTCCATCTGACAAGATTGGATAATTTATTTGTTGTAAACTTCCAAATAATCCAATACGCTTGGGTTAAGGGCTACTGGCAAAAATTTTGGTTTTTTTAGACGCGATAAATCGCCGTCTCTACAAGTTTTTTGGGCTTATATGGATTCTGACTTTTCACGGTAAGTCCTCAAGTCTCGAAAAAGCGTGGCTTTTTCCACAAGCTAATTATCAATAGCTTTGAGTTAATGAGAATAGATAACGAAAAAATCAGAGTTTGAGAAACCCTCAAAATGACCTTTTCCACATCCCGTGAAAAGTCAGATATGGATTGGATTGGGTTATGTTGAGTTGCGAAATTTCTGATAAAAATTATGTATATTCAGTTACATTGGCAGAGTAATAATAAATTTTGTCCCCTCACCAGGTGTTGACAAGCAGTTAACTTGTCCGTTGTGTTTGTCAACAATAATTTGGTAGCTGATTGCTAATCCCAGCCCGGTTCCCTTGCCCACAGCCTTGGTTGTGAAAGATTGATCAAAAATTCGAGATTGCACATCAGTAAGCATACCGGGGCCGTTATCTTGGATGCAAATTGTGACGGTTTTTTGTTGGGGATCAACCGATGTGGTAATGGTGATGATGTTCGGGCAAGCAGCAATATCTCGCTCGGAATTGTTTTGATGGAGTTCATCAAATGCATCAATGGCATTAGCGATGATATTCATGAACACCTGGTTCAGTTGTCCGGGATAGCAACTGATTGGAGGTAACTCACCGTATTGTGTGACAACCTGGATTTTAGTGCGATCGCCATTACCTTTGAGTCGATGTTTCAACAGCATTAAGGTGCTATCAATTCCTTCGTGAATCTGGAACTCCACCTGAGATGAAATATCTGCGCGAGTAAAAGTTCTCAAAGAGAGACTAATATCTTTCAGACGGGTAATTCCTTGGTGCATTGATGCAAGTAGTTTTGGCAGATCCTCTCCCAGATACTCCAAGTCGATTTCTTCAAGAAGCTCTTGAATTTCCGAGTCTGGCTGCGTTAGCTTCTGCTGTTGCAAGCTCACCAGGCGAAGTAGATTATTTACATGTTCCTCAATATAAGATAAATTTCCGCCAACAAAACCAACGGGATTATTAATCTCATGACCAATACCTGCAACCAACTGCCCTAATGTGGACATTTTCTCACTCTGGATCATTTGTAGTTGGGTTTGCTGTAACTCCTGTAGAGATTGAGTTAATTCCGCGGTGCGTTCTTGCACGCGTTCTTCTAATGTGCGGGTGAGATGGGAAATTTTGAGGTGTAACTTTAAACGGGCAATGACTTCTTCGTGTTGGAAGGGTTTGGTAATGTAGTCAACTGCACCTATTTCCAATCCGGCCACCTTGTCTGTAGAATCGGATAGGGCAGTCATGAAAATTACTGGAATATTGTGAGTGATCGGATTGGTCTTCAGTCTGCGACAAGTTTCAAATCCATCAATACCTGCCATCATTACATCCAAAAGAATCAGATCGGGATGAGCATATTCTGTTTGTTCGATCGCTGACTCTCCATCTGTTGCCATGAGAGCTTTCCAGCCACACTTCTGAATCGCTTCCGATAGCACCTTGAGATTGTTTGGATTGTCATCCACTAATAGAATATGTATGGGTTTTGAGATAGGAACAGCGATCATGGATGTAACTCCGTTGTGACAAATGATTTGAGTAACTTACGGATTTTTCCGGTTTGGAAATTGGCAGTGAGTTTGCTTAACTCTGCTGCGAAGGGAGCTAATTGACTGTTTTCCTGAGTTAGTTCTCTTAACATTCCCTCAATCGCCGAGATATCTCCCATCATTGCCAGATGATAGAGTTGTTGCAAAACATCTTGGGATGGTAGAACCCATTCACTACCAGTAATCTGCTCACCTTTGGGAGGCGAAGATTCGGCATATATCCATTCCACTCCCAGGAGCGATCGCAGTCTATTGAGTAGTTCGTCAATCTGGAGAGGCTTGGGTAAGAATGCTGTTGCCCCTGCCTCTAAACTCCGCTGACGATTTTCCTCAAAAACGCTGGCACTAGAGACAATAATCGGAATAGAACAGGTTTGTGGATTCGCTTGCAGGTGAACCATTAGCTCAAAACCATCCATATTGGGCATGGCTAAATCGAGTAGAATCACATCTGGATTGTCTTCAATTGCTACTTGTAGCCCATGTTTGCCATCGGTTGCTTCTAGGGTTCGACAGCCAATTTCTTGCAGCAGATTGGTCAACATAGAACAGTGGATGCGATCGTCATCGACAATCAGAATTTGAGGCGCACGACCCTGAATCCCGGTAATTTTCTGGGAAGTTGGGATGTAATCTGTTGTAAACATCTCTCCTCCAAGCCAGTCATGATCGAGTGGTACTGATACTGTCAAATCCAGCCAAAATAGACTTCCTTCACCCAGGTGACTCTGTACCTGAATTTGGCTATCCATCAATCCTGCAATTCTTTGGCTAATCGCCAATCCCAAGCCAGTACCTTCAGATCGCTGCCCTGCTTCACCCACTTGCTCAAAGGGCAAAAAGATTTTCTCAAGTTGGTCTGGTGACATCCCAATACCCGTATCTTCAATCTGAAAACGAATCTTTTGATGTGTCATTTGTCCATTGTCATTAGTGAGCCACTGCGGTCTTGGGGTCTCCCCAAGTGAAGCAAGTGGCGTCATTTGTTTAGACTCTTGACCAATGACTAATGACGAATGATTAATGACTTCAACTTTAAACGTTACGCTACCGCTATCTGTAAATTTGATCGCGTTGCCCAGCAAGTTAATTAACACTTGCCGCAGTCGCTTTTCATCAACTTCAACGGCAAGTGGTAGGCGATCGCTAATTAAGATATTAAATTTAATACCTTTCTGTTCAGCCCGGATACCACAAATCTCAGTTACACCATGTAAGAAACTGGGCAGATGCACACTAGTGACAACCAAATCCAATTTCCTCGCTTCTATCTTTGAGAGATCGAGAATGTCATTGATTAGCATCAAAAGGTGCGATCCGCATTGATAAATAATGCTGACTCCTTCTAGGTTTTTAGCTGTCATGTTTGGCGATCCTTCTAGTACCTGGGCAAAACCAAGGATGCCATTGAGAGGTGTACGTAGTTCGTGGCTCATGTTGGCAAGAAACTCACTCTTGGCTTGATTAGCAGCATCGGCAGCTTGCTTTGCCTCCACTAATTCATGAGTGCGTTCTTCGACTTTTGTCTCTAGAGTTTTGGAATAATCCAATAGTTGACTGTTGGCAATTTCCAGCTGGCGATTTGTTTCTTCTAACTTCCGTTGTTTATAGGCATTAGTTGTTGCAATCACACTACCGATAAACGCAGCTAAAGTGGGTGTTACCGGAATTAAAACACCAGACAAAAACATCCCATAGCCACCCCATATACAGGCTCCACTGATGCCTACAGTTGCCCAAAGAATTTTGCCGCCGGGAATCCGCAGCTTGCAACTAGATAACAACCAACTGCCTGTAGAGCCAATAACAGACGACAAAACAATCCAGAGTGATAAATAAATTCCAGAAACACCACGCAGACTGGCATTTCCTGTTTTTGCTCCTCGTACTAGTTGATGAGCAATATTGGCATGAACAACCACACCTGGAGTCGGTTTTTGAGCAGAGATCCAAGAAGAAAAGGGTGTACTGAAGAAATCATTGGTACTGGAGGCGATTGACCCAATAAATACCATGCGATCACGCATCAAATTTGCCGGAATTTTCCCTGCTAATACATCGCGCATCGCAACTGTGCGAAATGCGGCTTCTGAACCATGCCAATTCAGCAGAATTTGATAGCCTCCTAAATCGGCATCGGTATAACCTGCTTCTTTATTTTGCAGTGGTAAGTAAATTTCCTTACCCAACTGAAACTTTTGTTGTTGGGGGTCAATGCTTTCTAAGCTAATTTTTTCAGCTTCGAGGTACTTTAGGGCTACAAGGGTTGCTAGTCCGGCTTTAATGGTGTTTTTCTCTTTGGCATCTTCAGCTGTCAAAAGGGCACGACGTACAAAGCGATCGCTATCCAAGACTAAATCTGCTAATCCTACCCGATCCTGTTTTTTCAATTCCGGTGGGGGATTGACGCGTTCGCCAGTAATTTTCTCAACTCCGATTAAATTGGGAGTGTTGCGAAAGACTTGAACAAGTTGCTCGTGTCCGCTTCCTTCCGGTAAATCTCGATAGAGATCCAAACCAATGGCTCTCGGCTGCTGCGCCCGGATTTTTTCTAGTAATCGTGCCAGCGCCCAGTCTGGAATTGGCCATTTACGTACTGATTGGATATCGCGCTCATCAATTGTAACAATCACAATCTCATCTGCGTAGGCGTAGCCCGCCATAGGCATCGCCTCTGAAGATCGCTGACGAACCCATTCGTCGCGAATTTTCCATTCCGGTAAATTGAAAAGTCCCAACGATTGCCCAACTATAACTGTCAAGGCAACGCTGGGAGTAATAA
>JADEXV010000275.1 GCA_015206945.1 Nostocales cyanobacterium LEGE 12452
ACACGAGATGGATTGAGTCCAAAGTGCTTGATAATTCTGGCTGTTCCAGTGCGATCGCGGAAGTGAACACAACGCAACCAAGTATTGTGAGAACCATCAATTCTTTTCAGTACTGTATCGACATCTCTATGGGTGAATATTTCCAGGTTATCTGGATAAAAAGTCAGGAGAATTAGCATATAGCAATCCTAATTGAGTCGTAAGAAAATCCTGTGACTCATGGTAATTAATCAGGACTTTAGTCCTTGTTTTATAAGCACTAAAGTGCTTACTACAAACCATCAAAACTAATTTGATAAAGTACTAGTCGTAAATTTGTAAAGTAAAACACATTTAAATAGCACAATCACTCTCTAAGAGTTTTGACTGTTGATAGTCAACACTATATTGAGTGGTAACTCAATTTTTTTCTATTTTCCCAGATTTAGGGCGCGTAATTGGCGCTGGCGCTGAATTATTTTGCAGAATTGCAATTTCCCGCCGTGCATCTTGATAACTATCTTGTTCCCCTTGCTGTTGGAATAGTCTTGCAGCTTTTTTGAAGTCTGCGATCGCACCTAGTTTATTTTTCTGCTTGGTGCGAATCACGCCCCGATTATAATAGGCTAAGGCGTTGTTAGCGTTAATTGCGATCGCTCGTGAATAATCCTGATTTGCAGCTTTTTTATTTCCCAGTTCGAGATAGGCGTTACCACGGTTGTTGTAAGCTGCTACATTATTAGTATCTAGTTTTAGCGCTGCGGTGTAATCTTCAATAGCGCCTTTATAATCTCCAAAAGAAAAGCGGTAAATCCCTCTGTGAATGTAAGCAGCAATAAATTTAGGATCGATTTGTAAAATAGTATTGTAATCTTCAGTAGCTTCTACATTATTTCCCCGATCGCTGTAAATATCACCCCGATTCAGATAAGCTTCTATGTATTTGGGATTAATGTTGATTGCATCTGTATAATCTTTAATTGCTTTATCTTTTTCTTTATTAATAGATTGAGTTAAACCTCTTTGATAATAAGCTTTGGCATCACTAGGATTAATTGTAATTACTTTATCAAAATCTTGGATTGCTTCAAGTCTTTGTTTGAGGCGACGGCGAAGAATACCTCGTTGCAAGTAGGCTTCAGTATACTGGGGTTTAAGAGCGATCGCTTTGCTAAAATCTTCAATTGCACCTTTATTATCCTTCGATTCAGCACGAGCTAATCCTCGTCCATAGTAAGGGTATGCATTTTTAGAATTTAACTTAATTGCTTGAGTATAATCTGCGATCGCTTCTTTGTATTTGCCTAACGCCGAAAAAGCAAATCCTCGGTCAAAATAGGCATTAGCATCTTGAGGATTGAGTGAAATAGCTTGGCTAGAATCTGCTTGTGCTTGCTCGTAGTCTCCTAATCGATAATAAGCATCACCTCGCCTATTATAGGCTAAAGCGTTTTGCGAATCTAATTTAATAGCCTGATTGAAATCTTCAACTGCTCCTTCATAGTTTCCTAACTCATATTTATTTACGCCTTCTTGGTATAATGTCTTTTGAGCATTACTTACAAGTTTTGGCGATCTCAATTGCCACGCTGCAACACTAAGGGTAATACAGCTAGCTATCCCCCCTATAACTAGTAATAATTTTTTCTGATGCTGTTTTTGTCGATCGTCATCAACATTTTCTAACTTTTTCAGGTCGTCTAAAACTTCCGTTGCATACTGGTAGCGCTTACGATAGTCAAAACGCACCATTTTATTAATAATTTTTGCTAATTTTCTGTTAACTTTTAAAGTTTTATCGTGCCAAAGTATTTCACCTGTTAGCTTATTCTTCTGACTTCGTAAATTAGATATTTCGTTTGCAGGTAAAGCTTTCAGTGCTGCGATCGCAACGATACCTAAAGCATATATATCACTGTTGTATTTGAGGTTGCCGTTAACTTGTTCTATAGGCATATACTCGGAATTGTCAACAGTATTATCGATTGCTTCATTAAAAGTACCCAAATTAACCAAAACTAACTTTTTATCTGATTCCCGGCGAATAATATTTGCTGGAGTAATATTCCGATGAATTATGCCATAGCTATGTATAACGACCAAAGTTTCTAATATCTCTAACAAAAGAGTAATTACTTGGTCTTCCTTTAGAAGTTGTCCCTGAATGATTTCCTCAGTTAAAGGATTACCAGGTATGAATTCTTGGACTAGATAAAATTCTTCATTTTCTTCAAAAGAACCAATGAGCTTTTGAATTTTATCGTGTTCTTGCCCCAGTTTTTCTAAAGTTGCTGCTTTGCTAGCAAACAAGCGGCGTAGGATTGTTAAAGCTTGAGGATTGCTATTAGGAAGACATAACTGCTTTACTACAAATTCTTCACCATTAAGATTAACATCTTCAACTAGATAGGTTTTTTCTTTTTCCCCATCATTGAGAAGTTTTAGTATTTGATAATGTCCATCTAGTAAATGACTATTCATCAATATAAAATTATAGTCTAATAAATTGTTCGATTATAGCTTACGTGTTATTACTACTGATTTTAAAATATAAATATTTATTTATTAAGCAACTTCAAATGAGATCGATACGTGGGCGACTACGGCGTGTATATTGCAAAGTCCCTCTCCCAAGCTTGGGAGAGGGATTTAGGGTAAGGGGATTGGATTCAAGTTTTACGCTGGCACGACAAATTTCTCGCTACCAGCCAGTTCAAAAGCTGCATGAATGGCTTGCAAAGCTTTAACACCTTGCTCTTGTGCCACAACACAACTAATTTTGATTTCTGAGGTGGCAATCATTTGAATGTTGATTTCTTGTTGGGCTAAAGCTTCAAACATTTTAGCCGCAACACCTGGTTGTCCTAGCATCCCTGCACCAACAATACTCACCTTAGCGATCGCACTATCTAAAACAACTTCACCCCATCCTAACTCTGCCGCTACTTGGGTAAGCATTTTTTTGGCATTTTCCCCGTCTATCCGCGAGACTGTAAAGGCAATATCTCGTCTGGGAACACCATCAATCACCCGGCAGCGCTGAGATTGGATAATCATATCAACACTAATATTATGTTTCGCTAATAATCCAAACAACTTCGCCGCCATCCCCGGACGATCTGGCAATTGGCGAATAGCAAGACGCGCTTGGTTCAAATCGAGGGCAACACCGCGAACGGGAGGTGGGGAGTGCTGAGTGCTGAGTGCTGAGTGCTGAGTGCTGAGTGCTGTTAGCGGTAGCGGGGCGTTTAGCCCGTGCTGAGTGCTGAGTTTTCCATCATTACTCCCTGCTCCCTGCTCCCCTGCCTCGATCTCAAAGGCGGTGCGGAGTGCTAAGACGGCGCGATCGCATTCTGCTGCATTTACTACGCAACTTACTTTGACTTCGCTGGTGGAAATCATTTGAATATTCACGCCAGCTTCAGCTAAGGTGGCGAACATCTTTGCAGCTACACCAGGACGCCCAATCATTCCCGCGCCTGCGATACTGACTTTGGCAATGTTATGTTCTACCATTACCTCGGCCTCCTCTAACTTGGGGTTAGATTGACTTCTCAGTGCTGGGGCGATCGCTGTTGCTACTGCTTCTGCACGTTTTAATATTGGTGTGGTGACAGTAAAGGCAATGTCATTACTGTTACCTTCATGGACTGATTGAATAATCAAATCTACGTCTACTTTTTGCCGAGAAATTTCGCCAAATAACCTTGCTGCTACACCTGGTTTGTCGGGTACGCGCAACAAAGCAACCTTTGCTTGGTCAGTGTCAAATTCTACAGCATCTACTGGACGGGCAATTTCTAAATTGATTAGCGATCGCCCTTGGGGTTTGGCTGATGTCACCCAAGTACCTGGTTGATCTGTCCAACTAGACCTAACTACAAGGGGAACGCCATAGTTACGGGCAATTTCCACAGCACGGGGATGCAACACTTTTGCGCCCAAGCTAGCTAATTCCAGCATTTCATCGCAGGTGATGGCATCCATCAACTGAGCTTCGGCAACTAAGCGGGGGTCTGTAGTGAGAATACCTGGAACGTCTGTATAAATTTCGCAAAAGTTTGCTTTTAATGCAGCTGCGATCGCAACTGCTGATGTGTCAGAACCACCACGACCCAAAGTTGTAATTTCCATCTCTCCAGCGTTGGAGATACCTTGGAAGCCAGCTACTACAACTACTTTACCTTCATTTATGTGGCGACTGAGGCGAGTAGTTTCAATATGCAAAATCCGAGCGCGGCTGTATTCGGCTTCAGTAACAATTCCTACTTGAGCGCCAGTCATGGAAATTGCTGGTTGTCCAAGTTCCTGCAAAGCCATGCTGAGTAAAGCAATCGTTACTTGTTCGCCAGTAGAAAGCAGCATATCCATTTCCCGGCGATTAGGATTTGGAGAAATTTCAGTAGCTAGTTTGACGAGTCCATCGGTGGTTTTGCCCATTGCCGAAACCACTACGACAATAGAGTTTCCAGCTTTAACAGTTTTATAAACACGCTGTGCAACAGCTTGAATACGTTCGACTGAACCGACAGATGTACCACCGTATTTCTGAACTATGAGCGCCATAACTTTTTTTTAATCAATTGTGCCTGCTTTCATTAACGCTTCCGCCTGGTAAGGAAGCTTTCAAGGCTTATCAGTTATATATTTTACTAAATATTGCGTCGAATACCCTATAGTAATTGATTATTCAAAAACTACATCTTCGTAGAGTGTTGCCATTGTTTCCTCAAAATCCACGCTGTTGAGTCGAAATGATTGATTCTCTGATGTGTAAGATTGTAAAACCCACAACCCTTGTTCATTGCGTCGAAAACACTCAACTCGCTGACGTTTTGTATTAATTAAAACATACTCTTGCAGACTTTCAAGTGTTTGATAATCGGCGAATTTATCGCCTCGGTCAAAGGCTTCGGTAGAATTAGATAAAACTTCCACAATTAAACAGGGAAATCTTTTATAACCTGGTGTTTCTCGATCTCGTTGGTCGCAAGTAACCATCACATCGGGATAATAAAAGCGGTTCAGAGTTTCGATTCTGGCTTTCATGTCAGCCATGTAAACACGACAACCAGAGCCGCGTACATGATTACGGAGGAGAGATGCCAGGTTCAGAGCAATGGTAACGTGTGGATCTAGCGCTCCAGCCATTGCGTAGATGTAGCCGTCTATATATTCATGCTTGATATCGCTCTGTTCCTCCATTTGGAGGTATTCTTCAACGGTGACGTAGTTTTGTTGGGGTGAGGCTATCATGGTTGAACCTTTAATTCAGAATAATAGGCTTCATTCTAGCGATTGCTTATTATCATCATCTTGATATTCTTTGATTTTGGCATATAAACTGGCAACCGTTTCTTTAGCAAATAATTTTTCTTTAACTTGCAAATAATCACATTCACCTAGTTTACAAGCTGCCCAAAATTTCATTACCTTCGATGGGTCTAAATGATTGAGTAAGACCTGCATAACTTCTTGTAAATTTTCTTGTTCGTTAATAACTTTAATTTCCATTGTCTACCTCAAAAATAAAATTAGTCGGGTTGATTAGCAAAAGTGATAAATCTTGGCATTGGTTGATTAATCTTTGATCGCCTCTAGCAGTGCGATCTATGCGTAGGCGTAGCTCGTCGTAGACATCGCTTGTCTATTTACACTTCTTTTCTAGAGCATCGCCAGCTTTCGGCTCAATGATATACCAAAATGAATGCGTGAATTACTCAAATGAGAAAGCAAACTGGGGTTTGAGAAAGTAAAAGCTGCTTTTGCTTGCGGAAAACACCAAAATGAGAAAGCAAAAGCTCCTTTTGAGTAAGTAAAAGCTCATTTTGCTTGCGGAAAACACCAAAATGAGTAAGCAAACTGGAGTTTGAATAAGTAAAAGCTTATTTTGCTTGCGGAAAACACCAAAATGAGAAAGTAAAAGCTCATTTTGAGTAAGTCGAATGGCATTTTTACTTAGTTAAATATGAATTTTAGTCTAGGCATACCTTCGGTGAGCTTCTCTACGAGACGCTCCGCGAACGCTAACGCACTTTTCAGTTTTATTACGGTACACTTTGCACAAAACTAGCTTATTCTGGATTTTGGGAGAGGCGATCGCGCAGATTTGCTAAATTTTCACGACAACTAACACTATTAGGATGATCCACCCCTAACCGTCGCTCAAAAATATCCAAAGCTTGGATGTAAAGGGGTTCGGCTTCGCTGTATTTTCCTTGGGAATAATAGAGTCCCGCTAGGTTGTTGAGGCTATCGGCGACATCTGGATGTGCTTCTCCCAACAGCTTACGGCTGAGTGCTAAAGCTTGAATTAAAAGGAGTTCGGCTTCGCTGTATTTTCCTTGGGAATAGTAGAGTCCCGCTAAGTTGTTGAGGTTAGAGGCGACAGATGGATGTGCTTCGCCCAATAGCTTGCGGTTGAGTGCTAAAGCTTGGATTAGAAGGGGTTCGGCTTCGCTGTATTTTCCTTGGAAATAGTAGAGTGACGCTAGGTTGTTGAGGTTAGTGGCGACGGCTGGATGTTCTTCGCCCAGTAGCTTGCGGCTGAGTGCTAAAGATTGGATGTATAGGGGTTCGGCTTCGCTGTATCTGCCTTGGGAATTGTAGAGTTCTGCTAGGTTGTTGAGGCTAATGGCGACATCTGGATGTTCTTCACCCAGCAGCTTACGGTAGAGTACTAAAGCTTGGATTAAAAGGGGTTCGGTTTCGCTGTATCTGCCTTGGAAATAGTACAGTAACGCTAGGTTGTTGAGGCTAGTGGCGACGGCTGGATGTTCTTCTCCCAGCATCTTGCGCCTGAGTGCTAAAGCTTGGATGTAAAGGGGTTTGGCTTCGCTGTATCTGCCTTGGGAACGGTAGAGTTCCGCTAGGTTGTTGAGGCTATCGGCGACAGATGGATGTTCTTCGCGCAGCAGCTTGCGGTAGAGCGCTAAAGCTTTTTGGAACAGGGGTTCGGCTTCACTGTATCTGCCTTGGGAATTGTAGAGATACGCTAAGCTGTTAAGGCTTTCGGCAATATCTGGATGTTCTTCACCCAGCAGCTTGCGCCTGAGTGCTAAAGCTTGGATGTAAAGGGGTTCGGCTTCGCTGTATCTGCCTTGGGAACGGTAAAGTGCTGCTAAGTTGTTAAGACTTTGGGCAATATCTGGATGTTCTTCTGGCAGCAGGTTGCGGCTGAGTGCTAAAGCTTGGATGTAAAGGGGTTCGGCTTCGCTGTATCTGCCTTGGGAACGGTAAAGTGCTGCTAAGTTGTTAAGGCTAGTGGCAACATCTGGATGTTTTTCTCCCAGCAGCTTGCGGTTGAGTGCTAAAGCTTGGATGAAAAGGGGTTCGGCTTCGCTGTATTTTCCTTGGAAATGGTAGAGTTGTGCTAGGTTGTTGAGGCTATTGGCGACAGATGGATGTTCTTCCCCCAGCAGCTTGCGCCTGAGTGCTAAAGCTTGGATTAAAAGGGGTTCGGCTTCGCTGTATCTGCCTTGGGACTTGTAGACTCCTGCTAGGTTGTTGAGGCTACCGGCGACATCTGGATGTTCCTCTCCCAAACGCTTTTTAGTGACTTCTAGACATTGTTTACACCAGGGTAAAGCTTGGTTATATAAACCTTGACCATTATAAAATTTAGCGTTCCCGAAGAAAGGCCAAAGTAAATCATCATTGCTGACGTATTGAATCAGATTATTCGCTACTTCAGCTATATGAGGAATGGCGGGGGAAACTGCGGTGATTTGCTCAAGGGTGGGTGTTTCAGGAATTTGTTTGGCAACTGCCACCATTATCCGGCAAAGCGATCGCTTTAATTCTTCCACTTGATTAAACTCAGCCTGCTTGAGTTGAAAAAATTCCCGAATTAGTTGATGTAATTGGTAGCTGTCCTCACCTTCAAGCAGATGCAAACTCTCTAACTCAACTCTGCTATCTTCCAACTGTTCAGCATCTTTCCCCGTTTCTACACTTTCTACCAGTGTCCAGGGAATAGGCGCTAAAGCAAATAAACTCAGTAAAACACCTAACTCCTTGGCATCATCATTTAATTCTTCCCAACTTAACTCAAAAGCAGCAGCAACACCTCGTTTAACATTCAGCGTCCAAGTGCGGTCTTTTTCATCCCGTGCTAAAGATTCATGAGTTAACTTTTTTTCTTCTAACCGCCGCAACATTTCTGCTAAAGAGATTTTCCGCTTTTTCACATACCTCCCCACCAAATTCAGCGCCAAAGGTAAACAACCTAAACGCTGACAAATTTCTTTGGCATCTTCTAATTCCTGTGCGACTTTTTCTGCTCCCACCCACTCTTGTAAAAGTTCCAGTGCTGCCGACTCACTTAAAACATCTAAAGTTAATGGCTGGGGAAAATCTAACTGTAACCTGCTGGTAATTAGCAGCTTAAACCGAGGTGATTGTGGTGGTAAATATTGTTCTACTTTGGGATAATCGTTGACATCATCCAACACTACCAACACATTTCCATCGTGCCAGCGTGACCAACAGAAATCAACTTGCTTTGGTAAATCCCAATCTTCTGGTGGTTTTAGCCCTAACTTAGCTATAGCAAACTGCAATATCTGAAGCCCAATATCTTCATCTCTAGCGCGTAACCAACAGATACCACCTGGGTAAGTGTTGAGTAGTAGGTGAATCAGTGCATACTGAGTTGCTAACTCTGTTTTCCCGACTCCTCCCATACCCTCAATCGCAGCAATCACCACTTGAGAACTGTGTTGTAGCCTTTCGTGCAGACTCACTAAAGTCTCAGCACGTCCGACAAACTTGACTATGCTACCACGAGGAATATTTTGAGGAATTTCCTTTGGTTTGAAAACGTCTGGCTGTTGAATAATAACCAGTAAATTCAGGATTTGGGTAATATCGCCTGTAGTCAGATTGCCGCCTACTTGAACATTTCGGAGAATGCTCTGTAAAATTTCTTCTGGGCTGTGATTTTTGCTCATGATTTTAGGCTTTCATGTCCACATTACCAAGCTCAAGATCGCCATCAAATTCAGAATCAACCACCGCTTCTTGGTTCACTGAACCGTCTCTTGTGGCTGACAAATTTATATTGCCTACTTTAGCCTTACCTTTTACCAGAATTCCTTTTATAACTTTTTGATTAATCTGCGTTTGTGCCTCATTAGCTACAGCTTCCACAGCTTGAGCAATTTCAGGATCTTTCTTCGCCGCTTCCTCTACCTGCTGCCCAATAAGATAAGCTTGACCATAATCTAAAGATTGTGTTTTAGCCTGTTCGATAACCTTCGCCGTGCTAGGTTCCTTGCGTTTCAGCAGAACTAACAACTTTTCGCCTTCATTCCAAGCCTTTTCGCCGATGATTTCCCCAGTTTTTTCAAAGGCTTTGACGATTACCAAAGTTGCGATCGCAGCAGCTGTCAGTGATACTGGCTCCATAAGTTTCCCAAAATATACGAGATTTTACTTATGGCTCTTAGTTTAACAGCCTCTTACCAGTTGTACAAAATTCATTCTTAATTCTGACTCCTGACTTCTGAATTCTGTTTTGATAAAACAAATTAAGGGACGACTCCAACAAGTGAAATCGTCCCTTTAAACTTATAAATTTGTTCCCTCCCCAATATATCGGGG
>JADEXV010000276.1 GCA_015206945.1 Nostocales cyanobacterium LEGE 12452
ATGTATCGTCTAATTGACCCTTTCTTAGTATGATTTTTAGAGAATACTATTAGCCGCGACGAAACAGAGTTTCGAGATAAACTTGGGAAACACCGCGATCGCTATCAGCATTTTGCAGCAGAAACAGAGAAATAGCTGCGGTAATAAGGCGATGTTCATCCCAATCAGGATGTTTTTCTAGGTAGGTGTTGAGAGATTGATGTAGTGTTTCAGGAAGATTAGTCAAGATGTTTTGGGTTGAGTTCATACGATCAAAGCTTCCGAAAAAGCAAATCAATAAGGACGACAAGCTAGAGGTGATGCAGTAGTTGTCCTCTTTCACCTCATTCAATGCTAGCCGAACCACTGATACTAACAACTGAAAGTTTTATACAGTCAGTTGATGCTCAAAATGGAACAGGCGGCAAAGGTTAGTCGATTTATTGTGTGCTGATTGGCTGAGTTTGTCAATGTTGTAAAATGTTAAAGAGAAATATAGAAAAAATAAATAATTACGTGAAAGCTAGGGTTAGACGCAGGTTTTATTTACGTTGCGTAATAATAACTCAGTAAAGCAGACTGATTGGTACAGGCATGACAAAATCCCCAATGGTTGAACAGAAGCCGACTCTCTTGTAAAAAACTGTGGAAAACAGCAAAAATAGCTGTGGAAAGTCTGTGGAATCTGCCAGGAAAAGTAGAGGTAATGATAAGAATTGCAAAAAGTTGAGATTTGTAATCTCTGCCATTGCAGTATAACATCAGCCTCAGTATTGCCCAAGGAGCGAATTATGAGAGGATGGGTAAACGATCCACATTCAGGAGGGGTAAAAATCCCTGAGCAAGTCAAACAGAGAACAAAGCAACGAATATTAGCTTATGCAGAGCAGCATTATGCGGGGAAACACACACGTATTGATGTCCGTTTTAAGGGATATTTCTGTTACATAGATGCTTATAAAGAACCATTTTTACCAGATAGTTATGACCTATCAATGTTTAAAATAACACGCTCAGAATATATAGAGAAAGCCAAGAATACACCAATTCATTTGTGTCGATTACGCTACAAAGGAAATGAAGAGAAATGGACGAAGGCTTTTTACACCTATAGTAATGAAAAATATGAACCTAGCGTATTTAACAATGGCACTTTTTATGGAACACCAGAAGAGGCATTTCAAAGTTCAGCATTGTACTTAGATTAAGTAATTTCTGACAACTGTTAGTTATGAATGTCAGATATACAATATTACTTTCAAGTCCACCTGCCACGGAACATTTAGATAGCGTTAAAACCGCAGCATTAAGACTAACAAACAATCAAGGAAGTGTCAAAATACAAGTAAAAAGAGGAGGTACATATTTCACATTAATCACCGATTTTACTATGAAAAATGCTGCACAATATAAAGTAGTAGATGAAATTGACAAAGAATTTAAATTCTGGATTTGGCATTTTAGAAATTATGAAGATAGTACAGTCTCATTTTCTTAAAATTAGGAAAATTAAATATATTTCTACTGTGATTTCAAGCATAATGTAACTTGATTTTGTTCATCTGTCTGATTTGACACCTGATACACAATATTACGATTGCACGTCTTGATAACAGGGAGCGATGGTAAGTGATACAACTGCTAAAAACGCTGTTGCTGCTCAAATGTGATTCCAGATTGTCCAGTTTTTTAGTAGCTCCTTCAGGTATTACACCCCAGACCTTGCACCCTAGTACCGCAAGGCGGAATTTAAAATTCAAAATTCAAAATTAATACATCGTAAGCGTTTCATTGATCTAGGATGGGTGGTTTATTTATGCCGTCCTGTACTAGTTTTGGTTAACATAGAAATCCCCCTGACATTGTAAACACAGTATGCCCAAGACTTGGAACATCAAGATAGATAACTATTTTCAAGCCAATCCCAATTGCATCATCGCCACCGCCCATGTAGACTCATTCCCTATAGACCTGCCGCTAGAACCGAACATCCGCGAACCGAACCGCAAAAGCGCGACCTACAGACAAATCTTCGACTCACTGACTACTCAACCTGATAAATTCTTCTCTCGCCACAGTGGAATCGTTCTGTCAGCCAATAAAACTAAACCTGTCAAGAACAAAACTGAACTAGAGCTAGAAGTCTTAGAAGCAAACGAGGGCGGTAGCGATGGCATTATTAACGGGGGGCATACAGTTTTAGCATTTGAGCAAGCGAAAAATTACAAATACGACCTAACCCAAGCTAGGGTAAAAGTTACGATTCACATCGGACTGACTGAAGAATCAGCCAAAGATATAGCCCTAGCTTCAAATACTACAACGCCAGTAGATTCTCGTTCCAAAGTTAACGCCAGGGGTGATTACAAATTCATCAAGCAGTATTTAGCCCAGTTAGAACAGAAGGAAGATAGAAAATTCCGCATCGCTTATTACCAAAACCAAAGCGGCGCTCCCAGAAACGCTCAGTGTAATGTCACCCATTTGCTCAAGCTCCTTTACTGCCTCGACAGAAATAAATACAACCCCGACGGCAATAAACGAACCAAGCACCCAGCAGGGATGAGTCTTCCAAGTAACATCACAGACGCAGAAAGGGAAAGATTAACCGCCTTACTGCCTCTCTTGACTCATGCTCTGTGGATAGAGCAAAGACTCTACGAAATAATCCAAGACTATATCAGCAACCCCAGAAGAAAGGGTGCTAACGACCTAGCATCAATTGATATACGTAAAACGACGTTGTTGCCGGACAGCAAGTATTCATTCGGGTTTGGTGCGCCAACTGACCTGGCACTACCGATAATCGCATCTTATCGGGTATTTTTGGACAAGGACTATAAATGGATTCTGCCGTTTAACGAATTTGCTGAAGATTTCCTGCAACACTTGTGGAATAACTACTTCCGCAAATATTTGGTGTCGGAGAAAACAGCAGGGAATACAGTAGGGACAAAAATCAGCCGCAATCAAGAGATTTGGGAAAGCTTGTATATCTCAGCGCAAAGTTATCTAAATCACCACTTGATGCAAATGGTCAACTCCAGTAAGGCAGAGTCAGAATCCAAGGTGACACAAGGTAGAAAAGGGCGTGTACAAGCAGCTAAGAAATGATGAAACCCTTAATAGGCAATAGTTAAAGCTAAAATTTCTTTAAATCTTTCACTGTTGGACCGTGTAAAACTTCCCCCTTGCAACTGAAACGTGAACCATGACAGGGACAGTCCCAACTTTTCTCGGCACTGTTCCAAGCAACAACACAACCCAAGTGAGAACATACCGCAGAAACAGCGTGTATTTCTCCTGTTTGATCTCGGTAAGCGGCAACTTTATCACCATCGACAGTGACTAGCTTTCCTTCACCGATAGCCACATCTTGCAGAGATTTATTCAATCCCTTGAGGCGATCGCCTACCCAATGAGCGCCAACTTCCAAGTTTTGCTTTATACCTTGTGGAGTGAGAAAAGGAGTGGCGCGGGTTGAATCGTACAAATCAGCCGCAGGATTTTCAATGCCTAAAATCTGGTCTGAAAGTATCATTCCAGACAAGGTTCCTTGAGTCATGCCCCAGAGACTAAACCCAGTTGCCACAAAGGTATGCTTGCTTAGAGGAGTTAATTTTCCTACGTATGGTATCTTGTCAAAAGATACAAAATCTTGAGTAGACCAACGATAGTCAATGGAATCGATATCAAAGCGAGAACGGGCATAATTTTCTAAATCTAGATATTTTTCTTCAGTATTCTCCACAGTTCCGACTTGATGACCGCCGCCACCAACAAGTAGCAATAAGCCATTCTTGTCAGGAGTAGTCCGAATAGAGTAGTATTTTTCTCCTGAACCGATGTACATTCCCACAGGTGCTTTCTGCTCTGCAATCCGCGCACCAATGATGTAAGAACGTTTGGGGTAAGTTTTAGCAAAGAATAATCCTTCATCGGTAATGGGAATATTAGTTGCAACTATGACATCCTGTGCCTGAATAGTTCCCTTGTCAGTAGTAACTTGACAAAGATTATCTTCATCGACCTTCAGTACTCTTGTATTTTCAAATACGTAACTTCCATTACCAGGAATCTGCTCGATCAGGTGTAAGAGGTATTTGCGAGAGTGAAATTGTGCTTGGTTGTCAAACTTAACAGCACCAACAATAGGAAAGGGCAAGGAAGTTTCACGAACAAATGTGGCGGGTAGTCCGATTTTTAGTGCTGCTTCTACCTCTTTTTCAATGTCCTTGAGATGATCTTCGGTTTCTGCGAAAGTATAGGCACTTTGGCGACTAAAATCACAGTCGATTTGTTGTTCAGTAACTGTTTTAGCAACGAATTCTAGTGCTGCTTGGTTTGACTGTGCATATATCTGTGCCTTTTTTTCACCATGATTTTTAATCAAATCGGCATAAATCAATTGGTGAAGTGAGGTAACTTTGGCTGTAGTATGACCGCTAACACCAGTAGATATTTGTTGCGATTCAATTACGGCAACGGTTTTACCTGCGCGTTTAAGTAATGTTGCAGCAGTGATTCCTGCAATACCTGCACCGACAATTGCAACATCCACAGATAGATTATTGATAATTGGTGGAAAATTAGCTGTGGGTGTTGAGTCAATCCAGTAAGAAATGTGCTTTCCTGATATATTAGGCATATTTTTTGAGATAGTGTTCGATAAATCCAATTCTTTGATCACAGAGTTAGCCTTCAAAATAAAGGTCAGACTGAAATAGTTAGTTTTGCTTCAACAAGGGATAATGTGCCACTTCATTTTTTAATTCTGATTTATACGAATACTTTTCAAACTTATCTTTAAAGTAGACGTTTTTGCATATAAAATAAAACTATCTTATGGATAAGCTTGCTTGAAAAATGAGAAGAGATATATCAGCCATCAGGCAGATAATAATATCAAAAATAGGGATAACCCACCTAAAATGTAACGATTGCAACACTATTAAAGATTTTAAAAATAGCTAGTTATATAGTCACAATGAGTATTAATACTAATGAGAACAATGCAATTTTGAACTCAGAATTTGGTTTTAGAAAAAGGTTGCTGAGGCTAGTTTAAAGGTTTTTTATTTGCCTTTTCCTCTTGCCTTTTCCCAAAAAACCAACAAGTATTTCAATGAGTATTTATTTTTCTTGATGATGAGCATTGGCATTTTTACTTATTTCAGTAGGCTTGCGACAAGGTACGCCAGAACCTGATTATTTCGTTGAGATTTTTCAATTAGTCTGCGAACCGACACGTTTAAAGTGCTATCGTCTGCACTTCTAGCTATAATTAGCCATACTAGAAACAGAAATCTCATCTATATAACTGTAATGACGATCAAAGAATTGCTATTACAAGAAATTGACAACACTCCAAACGAACTACTAGAGGATCTACTTGGGTTTTTGAAATCACTCAAAACATCTCCAAAACATCCACTAGCCACATATAGAGAACTCTTAGAACGCATTGATTATCTAGAAGCAATAGTAGGTATTCGTAAAGAGTAAGGAAGAAGAAGAATCGAATCCGACACAAGGTGCAAACAAGAGGGGAAAAGGGGTGAACTCAACGCAACTACTGGAAATTAACTGTATCTCTGGCAACTCCATCTCTTCCCCAAGTTCCCCAAACTCACTTTTGCTCTGAAAGCTTGACAGGTGGTAAGCGAACACCCAGGTTACGGGCGTAAACTTTGGTGAAGTGCTGGACATTCGCTGTGGGCGATCGCTCTTTTCTAAGAATGACAGCAGCCGCATCGCCTGTATATGAGTTTCGCGTATAAAGTTATGTTAACGTGTGTGCAAGTCTGAAGTGCGTTTTCCTAAATGCGAATGCTATTAATAGCCAATACTATTTTTGAAATAGGAATTGGTTGCGTATTTTTCTTGTTTCCAACTTTGCTTACCCTGGATAGCCAACTGTCTATTTCTTTACTGCGGGTAATTGGATGCGGTGCTTTGTCTTTGGGGACTTTGAGTTTTTTAATGCTCGATTTGACTGATAAGAAAGAACTAAAACCGGGATTAATTGCTTTGTCTATTTTTCATAGTCTGGTAGCGATCGCCCAAATTTACAGTTTTCTTGGCAGCATGAGTAATACACTTATAATCATTGTACATTCAGTATTTGCAGTGTTATTTATCAGTGTTTTATGGCAGCGAATTAGATAATTAAAAGCGCTTCAGTTGATAGCAGATCCGTGTATAAACGAGCGCTATATGATAGTGAATGACTTGCCGCCTTGGGCTAAAGTTCAAGCAAAGTTCCCTGATATGTATAGCAGCAAATAAGGGGATTTATAACATTCGACTTTTAACATTCCCCTGAACCAGTGAAAGATTAGCCTATCCTGTAAGACGCTCGTCCATGCTTCTCCAAATATTGCTGATGATATTCTTCTGCTCTATAGAATTGTGATGCAGGTACAATCTCCGTCACAATTGGATTTTTGTGATAACGAGAACTATTTTCAAGCTGCTCCTTGGAGGCTCTTGCTAATAATTCCTGTTCTGGAGTGTGGAAAAATATCACTGACCGATATTGATCATCAACATCTGACCCCTGATAGTTTGATGTTGTGGGATTGTGCTTATTCCAAAACACATTTAGCAGTTCATCATAAGATACTATTGCTGGATCGTATTCCACTTCCACAGCCTCAGCATGTCCAGTTTTGCCTCTACAGACATCTTCATAAGTTGGATTCCCAAAGTGTCCGCCACTGTAACCAACTGCTGTAGAATTTACTCCCTTTAGTTGACGAAATGCTGCTTCAACTCCCCAGAAACAGCCTGCTCCAAATGTCGCTTTTTGTAGATTAGCTTTTTGCATATTTTTGACAACTCTTTTGCGATTATTTTAAATGAAACTCATTAAATCAGACAGGTAATTGAAAATGAAATATTTTCTAAATTTGAATTTACTTGAATGAGCCAGAGGTTGCCTGCTTGATCATCCCAGTGAGACTCTCGACCACAAACTACTCCACTTTTCCTGCTATATAGAAGTGACGTAGAATTAACACTCTGTCTCCTACTTGGACAGGATTTAAGTATAAGCCAATTCTTCAAAAGTCTGAGCTTGTGGTGTGTCATCAAAACAAGATTAAAGACTATCTGCTTAATTTAGGATTAACTAAGGGTTGTTGAACTCTAGTTTCATTTATATAACTCTGCTTTAACTATTTCCAAAATGCCTGAATTTGGTTGTAAATATCTTCTGTGGGTCATGCTCTTGAAAGTCGGAAGTAATTGTGGTATTGGGTAAATGATATTACACAGCAAAACGTTCTTAGTTCAAAGGAATGGTAATTAAAAACCAATATGACTACATTGTGATTGGTGCAGGTTCGGCAGGCTGCGTTGTCGCCAACCGGATGACAGAAGAACCTGAAACCACTGTGTTGTTACTTGAAGCAGGCAAAGAGGATACAAAACCGGAGATTCAAATCCCGTCGGAATGTACGAACCTACCAGGCTCCGAGGTGGACTGGGGCTATTTCTCTGAACCAGAACCCTACCTAAATAACCGCAAAATCTTTTGTCCCCGTGGCAAAGTCTTGGGCGGCAGCAGTTCGATTAATTTCATGACTTATATTCGAGGCAATTATCACGATTATAATCACTGGAGGGAATTGGGCAATCCCGGTTGGAGTTACCAGGATATATTGCCTTATTTCAAAAAATCTGAGAACCAACAACGAGGTGTTTCCGAATACCACGGTGTAGATGGCGAGTTGAGCGTGACCGATGTTATTTCCCCATCTGCAATATCCCAACGATTTGTAGATGCATGTGTGACAATGGGTTATGACGAAAATCCTGATTTCAACGGCATGCAGCAGTCAGGTGCGGGACCTTTTCAGGTGACTATCAAGGATGGTAAACGACACAGTACTGCTGCTGCATTCCTGGTGCCAATTCTCAAGCGTCCCAATTTGACAACAATGACTGGAGCGTTAGTAACTCGGTTGCTTTTTGAGGGAACTTGCACTGTTGGGGTGGAATATCTGCACGAGAGCATACTGCACCAGGTCAGAGTCAACAAAGAGGTGATTTTAAGTGCTGGCGCGTTCGATTCGCCCAAACTGCTGATGCTTTCCGGCATTGGCGATGCAGAGTACCTGCAAGCAATGGGAATTCCGGTCGTTGTTGATTTACCAGGTGTCGGACAAAACCTCCAAGACCACGTTTGCGTTCCTGTGCCATACGAAGCGACTCAGGATTTACACAGTAATGGGATCAGTGAAACTGGATTGTTTGTGCATAGTGAGGGTCATCTAGACGCTGCGCCAGATTTAGAGCTGATCTTCTGTACCATTTTGAGGGTACCTCCTGGCTATACCAACTCTGGTTTAGGTTTCACGGGTATAATCGTTTTGACTCATCCCCAAAACATTGGCAGTATCACTTTGCGCTCATCTGATCCCAAAGATACACCAATGATTCGGCTAAACTATCTGCAAAGTCAATCCGATGTGCAAAAGCTAGTTGACGGGATTAAATTAATACGCAAACTGTTTCATACTAGTGCCTTTGATGAGTTTCGAGGCATAGAAGTTGCGCCTGGTACCCATATGACTAGCGATGAAGCACTCGTTGCTTACATCCGAGAAGTTTGCGATACTGTGTATCATCCTATTGGCACCTGCAAAATGGGAATTGACCCAATGGCGGTTGTAGATCCCGAACTACGGGTACATGGGGTTAAGGGGTTGCGTGTCGTCGATGCCTCAATCATGCCAACTTTAATCACGGGACATACGAACGCGCCGACAATTATGATCGGCGAAAAAGCAGCCGATTTAATTAGGGCTTGCTGAAAAAGTAATAAAAAGCCATAAGAAGATTAATTAAGTACCTAAGCAATGGAGGAAATATAGCCTTTGTTTATCAAAAGCGACTTAAATATAACTAGAGATAATGTTAAATGGCAAAAAAAGCGCAGGTAGTTCTCTTTATAGAACCCATTTGGGATCTTCACAGAGAGGGTAAGATGAGAAATAAATGCCGTACTTTTGCGATCGCTCTGTAATGAATACCTATCTAAGTGAATTTTTATCTAACACTAGTAATTTTAGATACTAGTTTTTTATGAATGAGCTGACCTAGTAACATAAGTAAAGCTAATAAATCAGCCAAGAGTAAGAGCGAATCTTGCACCAGAAGGACGATTTCACCATAATTGCTGGGTGCATTCTGTAGCTTCAATTGAGCGTGTAACGGGAGCAACTATTGCATTGCTGTTTTTCCCTAGAGTGGTAAAACTTGCTAGAGGTAGGTTGGAAGCATAGTATACTCGTTTGATATTTTCTAAGACGCATACGTAATTAAGCCTTTAGTCTCGCCTCTCCAGTTAGTTTTGCCGTTCTAGGTTTTTCCCTTGTACCAATAGACTCGATGACCCCCTAAGCGATATTCGTTATTTTACCTTGGGTGATACTCATGAAATGCCACATCCAGGGTTTAAGAAACTTGTTTTGAGCGGCTTAAATAGTGACACGCACAATGAGATCGTTGAAGTCTTTATCTCCGCCACCCCGTAAATCCTCAAAGCCAAATGTATTGTTACCGAGGA
>JADEXV010000277.1 GCA_015206945.1 Nostocales cyanobacterium LEGE 12452
GGGATGAGTGGGCAGAGGAGCAGGGGAGCAGGGGGAAAGGAAAAAAATTCCTCACTTCTAACTCAACACTCAGCACTCAGCACTCAGCACTCAGATGCCCATTAACGAATTTGCAGTTCATTTTCTAACTTGTTTAGATCAGTTTTGAGTAAAACGGTCATTTGACCGGTAAAAGCTTTGCCAGTCTTGGGTTGGGCAACTTCCACCCAATATACATAGCGATCGCCCACTCGTAATTCTCCCTTTAAGGCTTCCCGAATCGGAGTTTTAGCCAGACGCGCTGAATTAACTACCTTCTGGTTGGGATATTGATACACGACTTGGGCGCGATCATAGTCTTGATAAATCTCCAAGCCATAAATCACCCGCAAGGATTCTTGGAGACGCGTAAATGTCATGCCGTTAATAGCATCATACATAGTAATACGCTCAGTCCGAATTGTGCCACGGTCTTTAGAAAACTCCACCCTACCAGGAGGCAATACTGACGCTTGAAAAGTAAATCGTTGGGCAGCAGTATCAGTCTTTTGCACAAATAATTGCTCCCCTCTCCTGGGGCGGAGTGTCGGATGTGCTTTAATCCAAGTGCCTACCTCTTCTGTACTTTGTCCTGGTAAAGCATTGGCTTGGGAATCAAAAAGCGTTCCCACGCAGAGCCAGGGCACTAGAGAAAAAGGTAAAATTAAACAGTTAAGTAGAGATTTTTTGAGCATTTTGCTGTTCAGGATTTTTATAGAAATTTACCCATTAGGGATTAACCATAGTCTTCCCGTTTTTCAGCAAAATTACTTCAATGGATTGTAGCGATCGCGCATCGAAGCCTTTATCGATCGCTCTAACTAGAAGAGTTAGCTGAGGTGTTGTTAGATTTCAACAGTTAAAGTGATTTAGTGAATTATTTAGCAGATATCTCTCTAACTCAACCTAATCAAGAAGATTACAGCAGTTTTCATCTATTTGAACCACATCTGTCGTAGGGGCACAAGGCCTTACGCCCCTACCGCGTGGTCTATTTACCTGAAAATAGCTGATTGATGAAAATTCTAAATCGCTAAAGACGCGATAAATCGCCGTCAAGACGAAAGACTAATTATTGTAGAGACGGCGATTCATCGCGTCTCTTGTCTTAACCGAACAGTATTGACGCATACCATAGCTCAATACCATATACCCCCAAGACCCATAATGTGGTTTCAAAAATGCCTTAAATTAAGAAACCCGGTTTTCTGAAAAACCGGGTTTCTTATACTCTGCGCCAATTAAAATTATTGGCTGCTTATTAGCGTGAGTTACGACGACGAGAAATTACCATGCCACCAGCAGCTAAACCTAAACCAAGTAAAGTAGCTGGTTCTGGAACTGCTTGAGGATCTGGATTACTTTTGATATTAGAAACGAATAAGGAAGCATGAGATAAATCTTTCCCTGCATTCCCACGACCATTTAAATCAACACCAATGGTATTGAAAACTCCTGTCAAACCTTGAGACCAATCATAATCTTTGAATAGATAGGCACTATATTTAGTGCTGCTCTTCAGACTTACTACAAAGGTGTTACTAGTTAACGGCTGAGAAAGACTCCAACTGCCAATATTAGTACCGTTGGCTGCTGTAAACAGAGAGTTTGATTCATCAGATTTAGCAAGTAGTGTCCAATCAGCAGTACCCACAGAACTGGCAAATAGTCCACCATCCAAAAGAGTTTCTAAAGGATTACCTGCACCTGTGTCATTACCAGAAAATGCGCCTTCACAAGCTGTAGCATTTACTCCTCCAAGAGAGATGTTGCTGGTACTACATACAGATGCCTGTGCTGGTGCAGCCACAAATGTAGCACCGATTCCGGTAGCTAGTAAAACTGAAGCTGATAAATGGAAAAATTTGCTTTTCACTTTTGATACGGTCTAAGATTTAAAGAATGGAATTGTATTTTAGAGAGATGTTTATATCAATCCATAAGTGTATTCACGACAGTAATTGCCTACTATGTATGTGGCATTAATAGGCATTGATGATACAACGTCTGATATAAAATATCCTATGGAATTTGTATAGACTTTTGCTCTCTATTTCGATACTAGGTCTATTTCTATACAATCTTCTCTCTTCTTATGTCAGTTTTATCAAACTTTTAATAATTAACTACTTATATATTTTTATAAATAACTTGACTAAATTTACGTAAACCCAAGATTTGCGCTTTCCTGCAAATCTTACTTAAAAATTTCTGAAAGGTATGTATGTTAACAGTCTCCAGACCATCTTGCAGGTTTTTACTCATCTCTCGGCTCAATATTTACTAAGCACTTCTCAAAGCCACAATTGGGTCGAGTTTAGCAGCTCGACGTGCAGGAACAACGCCAAAGAATAAACCAATACCTCCAGAGACACCAACTGCCATAGTAATCGCTACAGGAGAAAGACTCGCCTCCAAAGGAGTCAAAGCTCCCACTAATAGAATGCCACTGATACCAACCGCAGTCCCAACTAAGCCACCCGCTGCGGAAACAATCACTGCCTCAATGATGAACTGTAGCAAAATATCTTGCTCAGTTGCCCCGATCGCTTTTCGCAATCCGATTTCTTGGGTGCGTTCGGTGACGGAGACTAGCATAATATTCATGATGCCAATGCCGCCGACAAACAGCGATATACCGGCGATCGCAGCTAGCATAATTGTCAATGCACCTGTAATTTGACCGACAGTTTGCAAAGCATCTTTCTGGGTGCGAAGAGTAAAGTCATCTTCACCATTAATTTTGTGCCGTAAACGCAGCAAATTAGTAATTTGAAATTCTGCTGCATCCACGCTATCGGAATCACGAGCGGCAGCAACGAGATAATCTAAGGCAATACCATAAGGAGAATTTTTGCCCACAAGTCGGTTTGCTGATGTGGTGATTGGTATTAAGGCAGCATCATCATAATCTGCTCCCACGCTGGAACCTTTGGCTGTTAACGTCCCAATTACTTGAAAGCTGGTATTTCCAACTCGCAATTGCTGTCCTACAGGGTTACTATTACCAAATAGTTTTTCTGCCAAGTCTCCACCCAGCACTACCACTTGGTTACTTCGCTTGATGTCTACCTCAGAGAAAAACCTGCCTTTAGCAGTTTCAAAATCCCGCACAGATAGAAAACTGGGAGTTGTGCCAATGATGTTGACATCGGTGTTTCTGTTGCGGTATGTAACTACCTGTCTTCTGTTCAACTCTGGTGCAACTCCTACTACTGTTGGGACTTGAGAAGCGATCGCTTCCGCATCTTGCAAAACTAGAGTTTTTGGCACTTCAAAGGAGATCCGCTGAGTTTCTTGATTACCTGGCAGTACAAACAGCACATTTGGCCCTAATGACTGCAACTGTTTATTTACATACTTCTGCCCACCTTCGCCAATGCCAATCATGGCAATCACCGAAGCGTTGCCAATAACTATACCCAACATCGTGAGGGCGCTACGCAGTTTATTTGACAGCAGGGTTTT
Organism: Nostocales cyanobacterium LEGE 12452; assembly: GCA_015206945.1. Classification (GTDB taxonomy): domain Bacteria; phylum Cyanobacteriota; class Cyanobacteriia; order Cyanobacteriales; family Nostocaceae; genus Nostoc. Next base: position 3,487 of record JADEXV010000277.1, read on the forward strand.
CCCCGCCATGTTCATGCTTTCGAGAAAATTCATATCTTAAATTACGAACTTGTACTGAGCGAAGTCGAAGTATTACGAATTATTTTTTTCTTTAGCCTTTTCAATTTTGTAGTCTTTGGGTGGGTTAACAAAAATGCGATCGCCTTCTTTAACTCCCCCTAAAATCTGAGTTTGGTCTTGGATTTGTGCCCCAACTGTAACTTCGCTGAACTGTGGTTTATTCTTGGCATCGGGTACGAGTACGCCAGTTTTACCCTTTTCGGTGACGATTGACACCGTTGGTAATACCAAGGCATTATTAACGCGATCGCCTAAAAAAGTCAGATCCACATTTAAGCCAGAACGCAGTTTATCTATACCAGTATCGAGAGCAACCCGCACCTGGAAGGATGTCACACCTTGTTCCACCACTGCTTCTGGAGCAATCAGGCGTACATGACCTTTAAAAACTTGATCGGGATAGGCATCGGCGACAATTTCCACCTGCTGTCCCTGTTTTATTCTGCCAAGATCGGCTTCGGGAACTTGAGCTAATATTTCTAAACCCCTTGCTACAGCGACAATTGAACTAGAAGTTGCCGACGCACTAGTAGAAGCAGAGGTAGTGGGTGTGACAAACGCGCCTGGTTCGGCATACTTTTGGGTGACAATTCCCGACAGAGGAGCGCGAATAATAGTATCTTCTAATTGCACTTCTATACCCTTTAACTGAGCCTCAGCAGAAGCAACAGCAGCTTGACGCTGGACAATTTCCTCAGAACGAGTGCCATCTTCTAACAGTACCAATGCTGCTCGTGCTTCGTTAACAGCAGCTTGGCGTTGGTCGATTTCCTCTGTCCGAGTACCACTTTGGACTAACGACAATCGTTTTTTAGCTTCTTCTAAATTGGCTCTAGCACTTTTGTCGTCACTGATGGCTTGATCGAGTAATTGTTTTTTCTCTGCTCCTTCTCTATATAGATATTGGTAACGCTTTACCTGTTCATTGGTGTAATTCACCCTGGCTTGAGCCGCATCTACTTGAGATTGAGCTTGAGCAATCTCTTGGGGACGATTACCAGCCTTAGCCGCAGCTAATTGGGCTTGAGCTTGTGCTAATCGCGCCCTAGCTTGAGCGATTTCTTGAGGACGACTACCAGCAAGGGCTTCGGCTAGCTGTGCTTGACTTTGGGCTAAGTTAGCACGGTACTGGCTCCTTTGAGCCTCAATACCGGCGCTATCCATGCGGGCGAGAATTTGCCCTTGTTGAATGCGATCGCCTTGTTCCACGTATAATCGCGACAGCACTCCGGGATTCTTCGGACTAATATTTACGCTCTGAACTGGCACGACTTTGCCACTAGCGGTAATCCGCAACGTGACGTTTTGGGCTGCAACTGGCACAGTTAGTTGAGCAATATCTTCTTTGTTTGTCCCTTGATTTACCAAGGTGTAAGTTGTGACAGTACCTACGACCAAAGCACTCCCCGCCATCAGCCCTATCAGCCAGCGCAATGGATACTTAACTTTGCCAATAACTGGAATTTCTATGTGCGTAGCCATATTATAGAAGCCTGTAAATCTTGCTGTATAAGAATATTTTTTAGTTAGAGGACAAGTGAAGAGTACGGAGTTGTTAAAGCTTTGGGATTAAATTTGTATGAGTTAGTTAACAACTAGACGCATAAGAAGCTTCACAGTTGCTTAATCTTCCTTAATACTAGGCATTCGTATTTCTGTATGTCTTCACCTGAAAGGGTGACTTTAGCCACAGCATATTAATGCAATCCTGAACCATTCGTGAGAAACAAGATCCCCGACTTTTTTGAGAAGCTGGTAATCTACGGCTGGCAATTCTCACAAATCAGATAGGATTGCTATAGTGCGATCGCGCTTTAGTTGCTCTGTATCCTTTGCTTTTTCCCTACTCCCCATTCCCTACCGCAAAGCAGTTTGTAATTATTGCTGAAATTGGGTTAACAACCAAGCACCAACTTGACTTTGATTTGTTTGACGAGTTCGCTGTAATGCATCGTTTAATAAAGAAATAGTTAATCCTGGTAATATCTGAGATTCTTTAATCCGCCTACTACCTTGGTTTTCAATAGCAAAAGCCATAACTTGGATATTCTGGACATTTAAAATCCAGTATTCTTTCACTCCTAAATCTTCGTATAAAAGTCGTTTTTCACCTTGATCGTCAGCAAGTGAGGTATTAGCCACTTCAATAACTAAATCTGGTGCTGGATATATATCTAGGTTGATGATAGAAGTGCCGTAGGGAATGACATCAGCATTTTCACCAATATAGTAAGACACATCAGGTTGAGCTTCCTTAAAGCCTGTTTTCCGATATGTACAATTAGTTAAGCCTTTGGCAGGGATGCCTTTGATTGTGCAAAAAAGGTTAACAGCAAAGGCAATAATTGTGTTGTCGCAGGCGTGGTCATGGCCTAGTGGTGGCATTTCAATCCTCATCTGTCGATTGTGGTAGTAGCCCTTGGCTTTTTCGTAGGCAGGATTTTCAATTATTTGGATATATTCATCCCAAGTTGCTGCTATCCAGGTATCGGTTGCTAGTTGGGTCTGTAATTCGCTCATAATATTGCGAAAGAGGAACTTTAACAACGATCATACAAGTTTCATTTTCCAGCACTAAGCTGACACCAAAGCTTTAACTGCATCCTTGCTAACAATTTTTGTAGGGTGTGTTACGCCGGAGGCTAACGCACCGATAGTCTAGTTTTACAAAACCAGTCTTTAAGACGGATAAATCCAGTTCAAAGGTGGATGAACGGAGTTCAAAGGTGGATTAACGGAGTTCTGAGGTGGATTAACGGAGTTCAAAGGTGGATTAACGGAGTTCAAAGGTGGATGAACGAGTATCTGAGGCGGATGAACGGAGTTCAAAGGTGGATGAACGGAGTTCAAAGGTGGATGAACGGAGTTCAAAGGTGGATGAACGGAGTTCAAAGGTGGATGAACGAGTATCTGAGGCGGATGAATCCAGTTCAAAGGTGGATGAACGGAGTTCTGAGGTGGATTCATCCAGTTCAAAGGTGGATGAACGAGTATATTTGTAATTTTTGTGGGCACAGCTTATCATTTGCTCAAACCCATGTGCTTATATTGTAGGCTGTATCTAACCTACAGTTGTATCCTGAACAAGGGTTTTAGCTATGCAGTCTAGAAATTTATTTCAGGGCGGTTAAACAACGCAGATACTTAAACGTTACCTACTAATTTGCAACTAGCAGCCCGATGCAAAAATTTTTAGCCACATTTTCCTGTACTTGATTCACAATCATAGAAACAAATTCGTCAAGGTCGAATGGCTTAAGTAAATATTCTTCAAACTCTACATCTGGAATTTGGTCACAAGTACCTGTGATAGATGTTGAAGTCACAATGATTGGGATATGCTTACCATTGTTTACTTCCATAGCATTCAATGTATTTAGCAATGTATAAATACTTTCACCTAAAAACCTAATTTCACTGACAATAATGTTGGGTGTGAACCAACTCAGGATTTCTAAAGCTTCTTTTATGGAACCAGCGGTAATCACATTTACGCTTAGGTCTTCGAGTAAAAAAGCATACAAATCTCTACTATCGCGATCGTTGTCTACAACGAGTACTTGTACACCTTTGAGTATCCCAACTGCCAAGCAAAAGTCATTGATTAAATTCATAATAAGACCTGTGATTAAGACTTTAAAGGCAAAGCGATCTGAAAAATCCGTAGTCTTAAGGTGATGAGACAAGCAGATAGGTCAAATAAAAGGTAGTAGAGAACCACTTAATCGTTAAAATTACTAGGTTCTGTTCTTGTATTATGAGCAGGTGTTGTTTTATTTACTAAATGAATTGATTAACTACGACACAAAACGTAGAAAAAGTTTTCAAAAAAGGGTACGGTATGTTCCCTCCAAGAATCTGTGCTTCAATTAACTGAAAATACCTGTAAATAATTAATCAACAAAACTATTCCCATTCCCTGTCCTCAAGTTCCTTCTAAGGCAATAATAAGGTGGCTTCAATTTCCTGCCTGATAGCAGGGATTACTTCACAATTGCTATGCAAGCAATCGAGTAATAACTGATTAGCATCATAGTAATGTTGTAACACTTGCCGTTGTTCAAGGCTAAACTCCCACTGGTGATTAATGTTGCGATAATTAACGATTGTCTTGTTTAACTGTTCAGCCCAGGTTGAATAGTTCGTCTGCCACCACATATCTAACCGTTATTGACTTTGACAAGAATTGGGAAATTGGTCAGAGAGTTGTTGCAGAGATTTATAAAGTCCAACATCCAGAACAATGCCCAGAATAGTCGAGAGAGCATCTCCACAGGCGTGGATATGGGCGATAATCCTGGCTCCCGTCAATTGCACACTCCAGCAGCATCCAGAAACATCCCTTGGTCGAAACTGCTGGCTCAAGGCTAGGTAAAATGCTCGAACTGTCGCATCTTTTGCTTCGGTGGGAATACTGCGGGATTTTTGGCTAGCCCATGCCAAAAATTCTTGTAAATAAGGGTCTTGGGCAACCAGTCCATCAATCTGTTACTTCATTAACTGTACTAGAGAGTCTGCACTCCGAAGCATGGTAGCGGTTAACAAGAAGATTTCGCGCCAGTGGGAATCAGTGATATGGCTGACCTCCGAGCGCTTGCTCAAATGCCTGTAGGTTATGCTAGCAATCTCCTGCCAATTCAGTGCCAGCACCAAAGAAATTTCAATAAAGGTATGACGCTCAACCGGACGACCACTGAAAAACCACCAAATTGGTTGTCTAGTCTTGAGATTGACTTCTGCGGCTAAATTGTCTTGTGTCCGTCCACCCCTTGAGAGTAAATGCTCTTTTAGCCTCTATACTTTATATGACTATGAAACGCTATATTAGCCCTGCAATTGATTACAAGGCTAATATAGTAGAAGTTTTATTTATTTCACTTTTTCAAAACTACATTGAAAGAATTTAAATACCCAGTAATGGTTTTAGCTAATGTCTTTTGCTGTTTTTTTGTAGTGATTGCCATTACTTGATATAGTCTTCCTTCGGCAACATACATTCTACTTATAGTAATTTTCCCTCCAGAATTGATGTATTGAATTTCTTTGCCGGGATGATTATTGTAACTACGAATGTTTCGTTGACTAATTAAATTGCTTTTCGTAGTCTTTAAAGCCATATCCCGTGCATTATTAAGTACAGCTTGAGGATCAGCCATTTGACCGTAACTATAAGGAAAATCATTGTAAGCAACTATGTATGCTACTTGCTGTTTTGGTGGTTGAGCGACAAATATTTCTAGGTTAATTTCCCCCATATAAGTTTTTTGGGATTCGGTATTTCTATTGGGGTTTCCCGGCATCAAAATTGTAAAACGTCCATCTGGAGCAGTATATAACTTCCATTTTGGCTGCACGGGTTGAGAAACCTTTGGTTTGACAACAGCTACCGGAGATTTGGGTTGACGCGCTTCCACAAGAACAGAGCCACCACAGACAATGGTGGCGGCTATTAGTGGTAACAGACTTTTAACTGTCATATTTTTTGCCCTTTGAGATGCTGATCTCACTGATGATGCCAGCTGTTATAACCTAGCAGCACATAAAGCAGCACCAATTAGGCCAACTTGCGGGTTGAGGATAATATACACGGGGATCTCTTCCAGGAGGCGGCGCATCCTACCTTTTTGAGTGAAATTTAATAAGAAACCGTTATTTTGGATTAAGGGCAGGATTTTGGGTGCAATTCCACCAGCGATGTATAAGCCACCGTAAGGTAGAAGTTTCAGGGCGAGATTACCGGCTTCTGCACCATAAGCTTCTACAAATAATTGCAAAGTTTGTTCGCTGAGGCGATCGCGTTTTTCTAGTGCAGCTGTACCAATGACAGCACCAGGATCGACACTTTTCTCTTCTTGTCCAGCTTCTTGTTCCCAAATTCTAACGATTTGGGCAATATCTGGTGATTCGGCGGCAAATTTGCGATCGCGCAAAAATTGGTAAATTGCTACAATACCCATTCCGGAAACTACGCGTTCTACAGAAACG
>JADEXV010000278.1 GCA_015206945.1 Nostocales cyanobacterium LEGE 12452
TGTAGCGTTCAGAGTTCACAACCATGCTGCTGTTGAGGCATTCTACAACGCAGCTTTAGCTGCTGGTGGACGAGACAATGGTGCGCCTGGTTTTCGGACTCACTATCATCCTAACTACTATGCTGCCGGGAGCAATGCGATTTTGTGAGATGACCCTACCTGGAGAGCGATCGCTAATCAACTCTTACGTATATGTTAAATATTTAATACAACAAAATGAGTAATATTTGCTAGAAGGCATAACCTGTGCTAAAAACGAGATTTTTGTAGATTGTTGCGACTAGAAAAAAGGTAAAATTTCTTTTCAGGAATAGTTTTGAAATAGGAAGTATCTACCTTTATGGAAAAAAACATATCTGCGAATCTAAATTTCGCCGATTCATTATCAGATTTCCAAGAGGATGTTACAAAACTTTTAGATTTTAAAAATATCGAGGAATGGTCTGGAAGAATAGTTAAAGAAAGAGAAGAAAAAATCAGACAGGCTGGGTTAGTTTTAGCAGGTCAATGTATCGCCATATTATTGCATAAGCTTTCTCAATCAGAGTCAGTTCATCAAACAGCAATTAATCAAACTAAAGGATGGTGGCATACCGACACACAAAGACACGGTTATACGAAGAGGGAAATATTAACAGTAGGTAATGTTGTAGTAAGTCTCAAATTACCATACGTTGTTCAAAAAAATGAAAAAAAAGCGAAAAATAAATCAGCGTTTAATGATGACAAGGAGCGGAATAATTGGTTTAAAAAAGCACGGAGAACTCTAAAAAAAAGTCATGCAATGACCATAATTAGGCAGATGGATGAATTTATCTTTGAAGCTACGGGAGAGCGTTGTAAAACGATGGTAATACAGAGAAATTACCTTTTACGTGCCTATCGTGAAAGGCGTTTAAATTACGCTAAGATACTAGACCAAAAACTACCAATAGGTAGTGGGGCAATTGAGAGTTTAATCCGTCAAGTTGTCAACTTAAGAATCAAGGGTAATAGTAAATTTTGGTTGAAAGAAAATGCAGAAATTATCTTACATCTGCGTTGTCAATGGATAGCTGAAAGTTGGGATAATTTTTGTGGTTCTATCTTTAATTCCTTTATCAAACCCCAAACTGCTTGATAAATTTTATACTTTAATCCTGTCTTTAATTTATTTTTGACATAATTAATACTCAGTATAAAAGACCGATTGCAGATATTTTTAAACATAATCGTCAAATGACTTGCTAGCAATCTTTGTGAGATATCTCATCAAGATTAATTCTCGTGTAAATCAGTATTTTATTTGCAAATAAAATCACCTTGTACCTAAATATAATTTTTAGCGATCGCTGGTTTTTGACCAGACCTCACAAAATCGCATTGCTCCCACCTGTGTGTGCTTCCCAGGTTAAACATTGTTGTCCATCTGTTGTTTGCCATAGGGAAATTTGACCAAGGGTATCCCCGATTGCCAGAAGATTGCCATTTGGACTAACTGCTAGTGTAAAGGTATAGCTGAGATTTGCTGTAAAAGTAGATTTAGTTAAATCTGAATAGGCGAAATCGGTTTGGTGTAAATTCACACCTTTTAAATCAGCTTGCCAAATCGTCAAACCAGAAAAGTTGCGATGCCTGCGGCGGGCGTAGCCATCGCTTAAATCCACTTGCAGCTGATGAAGTAAATTAATCGTGTTTCCGCCCACATAACCAGCATCCATTGGTTTTTTGCCGCGAAGTGATGCCAGAATTGTCATCAGTTGAGCTTCAATCCGATTTGCACTTCCGAACAAAGAAAGCAACTTTTTAATTACAGGGTTGAGGATTAAGTAAAGTTGAATTTCTTTGATATAGTCTTTTGCCATTGCTTTCATCAGTGCATGGCTTTTGAAAAGAGAAATGTTTTGAGTTTCAACTTCAACACAAACCTGTTGAATCAAACGACTAGTAATATACTCCATCAATACAGGCTGTAGTGTGAATAAAGCACTACCTTTTTCAATCAGGCTTCGCCTTTCTAAAGCTGACAATGCTTCTAGGAGTTGAGAAGACACAACCAAGGATAATAAATCAGCTTGTATTTCTGAAAAATTTACAGGTTCGCGGTTGATTGCCAACCAATACATGACTGATTTCTCTAAAGCTGATAAACGTTGAAACTGTTGTTCGAGCAAATCTTGAATATCGCCAAAGACAACAGTACCTTGAGCAAGAAAGTTTGGAATATTGCTATCAAATAAATCCCGGATGGTCGTTGCTACAATCTTCAGTGCTAGTGGATTACCTCCATAGGATTCAATTAGAGTTTGCCATTCATCAATCGCTCCAATAAAATTACCTTTACAGCTAAAAATTGCTTGTCCATCAGCGATTGATAAACCAGATAATTGCATAGTTCTAACAGGCAACTTTTCGCCTTCAAGTACCGCCACCTCTTTAGGCTTTTCTCGACTCGTCAGCACTAAACAACTTTGGTGGCGAAACTCTCCAATCCGCTTAAAAAGCTCACCATACCCTTCGTAACCAGAGCGATATTGACCTGTTCGACCCTCATTACTGGTTAAGATTGTCTCTGCATTATCGAGAATTATTAGACAGCGATGTTTTTGGAAATAGGTAAGCAGTCGAGAAATGCGATCGCTCACTGATTCGGGTAAATCTCCCTGCTGTTGGTGAGAGAGAACTTGAATCAAGCTAGTGAGTAATGCTTCAATAGTGGGGGCATTATAAAGCGATCGCCAAATAACATACTCAAAGTTTTCCTGAAGTTTCTCACTCAACTTCACAGATAAAGAAGTTTTACCAATTCCTCCAATGCCCAATAGTGCCACTAAGCGACAACGGTCTTGATTAATCCACTGCTCTAAGGTGGCAATTTCTTGGAAACGTCCGTAAAAAATCGAAACGTCGAGCGCTTCACCCCAGTCTTGATAAGTTTTTATGGAATTATCAGGCTTGATTTCTCCAGTATTCTTCTGACGATAACACCATCTTCTCAAAGACGAATGGAGGTTATCTTTAGTAACTTTCTCACCCATCGCCTTCGAGAGCATTTTCCAGAGTCGAAAGCCAACAATTTTGATGTAGTCGGCATCATAACCAAACTTTTCAGCAATCTCTGGATACGTTTTCTGTTCCCATGACTGTCGAAAAATAATTTCTTGCAAGTCATTTAGAGATGTTTTTTCCAGAATTATTTCAACAATGGCTAAGGCTTCTTCGACAGTCATTTACCCAGAGGTTGCTTACTAAAGTTAACTTCAACTTGTAACTTTGAATAACTATTACTTACTGCAAAGATTTAGCAACTTTTTTAATATGCTATCAGTTGTTGATTCCCAACGAACAACAACTTTAAATCATCAACAAAATCCTTGAAATTATTCTAAACTATGACTACTACCTTACAAAGACGCTCTAGCGCCAATGTCTGGGAGCGCTTCTCTGAGTGGATCGTCAGCACTAGTAATCGTCTATACATCGGTTGGTTCGGTGTCCTGATGATTCCCACCCTGCTAACAGCTACCACTTGCTTCATCATCGCCTTTATTGCTGCACCCCCCGTAGATATCGATGGTATCCGTGAGCCTGTTGCTGGTTCTTTGATTTATGGCAACAATATTATCTCTGGTGCGGTTGTTCCTTCTTCAAATGCGATCGGCTTACACTTCTACCCCATTTGGGAAGCAGCTTCTTTAGATGAGTGGCTTTACAACGGTGGGCCCTACCAGCTAGTAATCTTCCACTTCTTAATTGGTTGCGCTTGCTACATGGGACGGCAATGGGAGTTGAGCTACCGCTTGGGAATGCGTCCCTGGATCTGTGTAGCTTATAGCGCTCCTCTGGCTTCTGCGACTGCTGTCTTCTTAATTTATCCCATTGGTCAAGGCTCTTTCTCTGATGGTATGCCTTTGGGTATTTCTGGAACCTTCAACTTTATGTTGGTGTTCCAAGCTGAACACAATATCCTAATGCATCCATTCCATCAGTTAGGTGTGATTGGTGTGTTTGGTGGTGCTTTAATTTCTGCGATGCATGGTTCTTTGGTGACTTCTACCTTAGTTCGTGAAACTAGCGAAACCGAATCTGCAAACTACGGCTATAAGTTCGGTCAAGAACAAGAAACCTACAACATCGTTGCGGCTCATGGCTATCTGGGACGGCTATTTTGGCAATATGTCAGCTTCCAAAACTCCCGATGGCTGCACTTTGTCTTAGCAGCTTTACCTGTGATTGGTATCTGGTTTACTGCTTTGGGTATCAGCACGATGGCATTTAACTTGAACGGATTCAACTTCAACCAGTCTGTCATCGACTCCCAAGGGCGCGTAATTAACACTTGGGCAGATGTGATTAACCGTGCCAACTTGGGTATGGAAGTAATGCATGAACGTAATGCTCACAACTTCCCTCTAGATTTGGCTGCGGGTGAAGCAGCGCCAGTAGCTTTTAATGCCCCTGCTATCCACGGCTAAGGTTTAACTGTCATTTTTTATAAATGCTTATCCCGGCTTACTTTGTTGAAGCCGGGTTTTTTAACGTCTCCCTATCTGGGAAAGAGACTTTGAAATTATCTCTCCTTCTCCAAATTAATGGGGGATTCCAAGCATTCAAAACAGCAGAATTCACTGTTAAAATACGACCAGTCCGCTCACTCAAACGGGACAAACAGCTTATAATTACTCAAATTTAACTATATTGAAAAAGGATGTTTTATGAGCCTAAACAGTAGTTTTTTGCTCGACCTGCCGCACGTTGAGGCAGAACTGACTTACTTTACGCCAATGACAGAAAAACCTGTCATCTATGCCTATGAACGACCACCAGGGATTCCACCATCCAACCGAAAGTTCGAGACACACTTGATGCCAGTCCATAACATACGGGCAGTTTCAGGCATCACCGTGCCAAAACGGGAAAATTGTACGCTAAGGCTAAAAGCCTTCCCCCATAAGCATCTTAGCCACCCATTTTTTAATAACACCCGTAAGTGAGATTGAGCCTCCTATAGGTATAATTTGGCGTAGATGCGTAGATATAGCGAAGCTTTCGCAGAGGCAAGATAGGCTGAAAGTACTGCTATGAATCACTTTCAGGCTATAAAATTCTCAAAAATCCTAATACTAGTATTTTTAGACACATTTACCCTGTCTCAATTGGCAACCTGACATTGAGATCCAGACGAAAAGTACCATAGGGATTAACATGACCCAAAATTAAAGGCAAAAGCGCCCGTAAATCCTCCAACTTTATCCATATTAAAAGAGTGTTCCTGCCACTAAAACTTAGGCACTGCTTGGTTTAATCCCTTTATTTCTAGACTGCTATTTAAACCAAGCTTTAGCTAAATCACCAACGAAAAGGGCTGATGAGTGTCTACCCTCAATAATGCAGTAGGTGGTAAAAGGTTGTTCATCTTCTTGAAGGTCATCTTCTCTAACTTCGATTATCAAATGAAGCATAATTCCCTTTTCAACTCACAAAATCAACTAAAAAGTTGATTTAAAATATTGTTTATTTGCCCGGAAAAGCAATAAGAGCAACTGTTAGTAGCTTCATTATAGTTAGCCTCAAGGCAATTTTCCGCACTTTCTAATCTACCAGCTGGGCCTTTGATTTCAATCATTGCTATTTGCTCGCCTTCAGCTTCAATAATTGTTTCTACTCTTGATTCTGGTAGGTTTTCGGGAGAGAGCGAATCTATTGATAAGCCTGTATCTACAACAATATTTGATAAATGATAAATTGATTTACATCCATCATCGGTGCAAAATACTAAACAATTATTCCTCACGTAAATTTCAGTAATTCTCATTGTATAAATCCATGCTTTGATGAGATGATTGTACAAAATTTAAAAATATCCATTTCGTCATTTCGCCTTCTGAATCCCTTTGCCTGCTTCGCCGTAAAGAATTGTATCGCCGGCTTCATCCACAATTTCAATATATCCATCTGGGTGAAAGTGTGGATAAATATAGCGTTTTACGATGCCAACTTGCTGAAATGGCAAGCAATGTTCATCATGCGATTCAAAGATTACGCGATCACCCGGCTTTAATTTTCTTTTCCCCATATATTTTTAAAAACTATCGTGCGTTTCATTTAACCCATAATCTACTATTTGTTGAATCGCTTCTAATTGTTTTGGCAAGCAATTTTGGCAATAGTAGTTTGGGTTATCATCCGACCAGTAAATAATATTTTCTTGACCTTTTGGTATTCTCTTTTGGCATTCGTAGCAATCAAAAGCGGTACATTCAATACATTCACAATACCGTACAATTCCAATACACTTTTCCCTAAAATAGTATTTAGGCATGGTAAAATTAAATCTGGCATCTGCCAATAAACTATCAAAATGATTCGATAGCATTTGGCTTGTATTATATTTTGGCTGTGTGCCTATTGAAACCCTCCAGTTCATATCCATAGTCAAGGCTTGCATAGCAGGCTATAGTGTTTATCAATCGATTTCAATCATTTGAGATTCGCATAAATACCACTTCACTTCCGGCGTATCTTTTGATAGTTCTTCTGCATCAATTTCCCAGTCTTCGGGATAATCTAAAATGTTCAAGCATCGAAATAAATCTCCATCAACATACGTAATAAACGACTCGTAAAAAGTTCCATCTTCTTCTGTAACGGTAATTTCAAAAACAGGATGATTGTCAGGATTGCTCATAATTAATTCCTATTTTGCAACTTCCCTAATTCTCTTCAAATCCGCGAAATGCTCAGTTTTACGCACACCATCGGCATACTTAACTAAGCAATAAGGTGCGTTTGCTGTGGTGTGTTCAATTATTGTGCAGGGTTGACCTGTTTTCTCGTTTAAATACATAATTCCGTTTTCGTCAGATTGTCTTGCCTTTAAAGTTTTCGCTTGATCTTCAAAAATCTTTTTTATTTCTTCTGAGTTGGGATCTGCGCCTAACACCGCTATTATTGGCTCAGGCTCATACTCATCAGGGGATGAGTCATCCAAATACATACAACCATCTTCTGTTGTCCATCCATCCAGATGGCGTTCAGCTTGTTGAATAATCTGTCTTTCGTTAAAGTTCATAATTCCCTTTTTATCAAAGTTTGTAGTTTTTACTGCATTCTTCGCATTTACCGCCAATAATTCGCCCCCCGTAGCAAAAGCTACACGAGAAGCCAATTATGGTATCCTTCCGCAATGCATTTAGGCTTTTTTCTTCTATCTCTGCTGCTAATTTTGGATCTATTGGTATTGGCTTTTTCCGTTTGGGGAACGGATCTTCATCAAATAAATAATTCTTTGTCATCAGTCAAAATTCCCTTTTCGTCACTTGATGGATAATCTTGTTGTATTGTTTTTCAATGCGATGGCTGATGCTTTACCTGAGTGGTTGATTACCCTTATTTTGTTGGTGCAGAGTAGTATGTATTCCCTGCACCAAGAATGGTATGTTTTGGCAAAAGTATTTTTTTATTATCACACTTAGTCGGTTATATGCTGAAATTATTCAGAAAAATTTGGTAGGTTTTTTAACGCCAATTGTGCCACAACTTCTGCACGTTGTGACGTTACTTTTTGATACCGTAATGTTGTCTGAATGCTTTCATGTCCCATGAGCGCCCTGAGTTCCTCAATCGCCATTAATCCCACTCGCTCTGTAGCAAAAGTGTGCCGTAGGTCGTGAATACGAATTTCTTGGAGTTCAGGACTATCTTCAATGAACTTAGTCCAAGATTTATGCGCCATGCGGTAAGAAAGGCGGGATACTTCTAAAGTTTTTGGCTGTTGAGCAGTAAACAGTGCTGGATGCTTAGGATGTCTATAATATTCAATGTAGTTATTTAGACTATTGAGTGCTACTTCACTGTAAAAACACCACCGTTGCTTGTTGCCTTTGCCAACAACCTGAAACTTCCGGGCTTTGAGGTCTATGTCATCTAAATTTAGAGCCAGTACCTCAGCAATCCTAGCGCCACTGGTATGCAACAAACGCACCAATGCAGACAAACGAACATCTTTTTTGATGACACCATACAGGATACTTAATTGGTATGGAGTAAGGTAACGCACAACCTCATCAGTAGCGTGTTCTCCTTGTTCTCGACTAGGTTTGCGTCTTGTGAGACCCGCAACCGGATTGGATTTGAGATATCCCATATCAACAGCAAAACTGAACAAAGCCGTGATTACAGCTTGATGACGGTGGTGGGTCGTATAGGAAACATTAGTTAAATGATTGAGATATTCCATCAAAACTTGTCTGTCGATGATTTCTATTGACCATCGACCGTACTCCTTGAGCAAGGGGATAATCGTAGACTGATATGAACGCAGAGTACTTTTGGCTAGTTCTGGACGTTCTAAAAACTTGGTGGCTAAAGCTGCTAAAGTCATCATTACTTTAGAAGAGCTTTTTATAATTTATTTGAATAAAGGTTTAGATATTAACTTATCATTAACAAATATATTTTCAGATATATTTTGATGATTGTAACAGAACATTCAACGCGACCATTGGGAGAGGAAGGGCTTGCTAATTACGTCCAGAGATTGCGAGGTCAGCTTTCTTTAACCCAAAAAGAATTGAGTTTCAAAGCGGGAATACATATCCAGACCATCCGCAAAATTGAGGGTGGACAAACTAATAGACTCAATCAAAAGGCTAAAGGCGGTCTAGCTGCGGCGTTGGGAATACCACCGGAGTACCTAGATGCGGCAGCGAAGAAAGTCTCCCCAGAAACAATAACTACGTTAAAATTTTGTCCTAAATGTTGGACTCCAGGAACTACCCCTGACCAAATGTGGACAGATTTACGGTCGAAGTATTGCTTTGCTTGTGGCACAGCTTTACGGAATCGCTGTGTTAGTTGCAATGAACCAATTATGTCATTGAAATTTAAATTCTGCCCTTACTGTGGCGCGAATTATAAACAAAATCAAACTACTTCTTAAAAACTGAATATCCAGGTATCTAATTGGCAACGCGCGAACTTTTATCTCCGACACAACGACTTCAATTTACTGAAATTCCCGACTCTATCACGACAAGAGATATAGCTCGCTACTATACTTTTAGTAATGACGAACTCAAAGTTATCAAAGAGCGTCGTAGACCACACAATCGTCTTGGTTTCGCCGTACAGTTATCTTACCTACGCTTCCCCGGTCGTGTTTGGAGTTTAGGAGAAATAGTACCAGAATCTGTACTGTTTTATATTGCATCTCAATTAAAACTTGACCCGACAATCATTACCGAATATTCCCAAAGGGATACAACTCGACGCGAACATCTGGCAGAAATTCAAAATAATTTCGGATTTCATACTTTTAATATATCTACATACAAGCAATTCTCAAAATGGTTATTACCTTTTGCAATACAGCACTTGCGTCTATTATGAGGTACACTGGATTAAAATATAAATACTTTTAAATGAAGTCTTACTCTGTCGATCTTCGAGAAAAAATAGTTGCAGCACATCTTGAGAAAAACATCTCAATCAG
>JADEXV010000279.1 GCA_015206945.1 Nostocales cyanobacterium LEGE 12452
AATAGGTTTTCTGGGCGTGGCTATCGGCGGAGTTGCATCGGGGTTCAGAATATATCAGAAGTGGGGTAGGGGAGAAGCGGTTATACCACTGATTTTTACATGGCTTGGTGGCTTGATCCTGGCCGTAATCCTCAATCATATGATATACGGCCTAGTTTTGGCCGGAAATGCAGGTGATTACAACCCGATCAGTACCGCGCGAATGTTTGCGAAGGAAACACACAGCGCAGCAATTACGATCGGTCTTATAGTGGCAATCGTTGCCGTAATTCACATCTATCACAGATATACCACCGGTGACGATGTTACGGAGCTTGTTTATCGATGGGTTGCCTCACTCTTTTTCCTGTTCACTTTCGGGTTAATAATTGAAACAGTTTTAAGCTAATCGTCTACTATGATAAAGGAAGTAGTAAAAGGTGCTGACGATGAAATCGAATTCATTGGTTTCAAAGGCCGGTACTTCAACCGCCTAATTGCTATGGTCTTGATACTAGTAGCTATAACATTCATTGTTTACGGATTCGGGCTAAATTCTATCCTTTTCTTTTTTATCATGTTTGGCATTGGAACGGGTGGTTTCTTTTATATCAAACATGAAATGGAAATGAATAAAAAATTTGGTCACATCCATAAGTCTCACAAAGCACCAAAGGCAATTATTCAGAATCAACAATTCTTTAAAATGATTAAAAAATGAGAACTAAGATCGAAGATATATTTCCGCTGTTGCAGGTGTCAGACGATGGCTTAGTTATTAGCAAGAATGCTGATATAAGTTATTTTTTTGCAATAGATTACCCTGAAATTTTTATTACCAGTCAAGGTAGTTATTCATCGGTTGTGGACGCAATCATGAGCGCGTCTAAATCACTTGGTGAAGGCTTTCTTATTCATAAGCAAGATTTCTTTATTGAGGACAGATATAGGCCTGACTTTTCTTACAACGATAATGGTGACACCATCATCCGCGAGAATGAACGACACTTTAAAGATCGTCCTTTTACTAACCACAAAGGTTTTATCTATATTACTCTGCCATCATCAGACCCAGGTGACCGCAATTCTGCCGCAAGTTCTTTATTTAAGAAAAGCTTGGTTCCGAGAAGCCTCAATAACCCGAAAGCGCTAACCAGCTTTCAGGAAAAAGTAGCGTCATTCGTTGCAGCCGTTAACCAAACAAAGTCACTTCGTCTAACGAAACTCAACAGAGACCAAATTGTAGGAACTCGCGATACACCCGGACTTCTTAATTACTATTTTACCCTGGCTTTCGATGATACCAATATCTACGACATCAACCGGGAAAATTCGAATTTCAAGATCGGAAATAAGAATACATACACATTCGTAATAAATGATCTCGAACAATTTCCTTCCGAGTTAACCCCAGTTGTTGCTTTTAGGGATTTCAGCAGTACAACCGAAATGCCGATCTCATTTGGTTCTTCATTTGGCATCAATTTGCCATTCAACCATGTATACAACCAGGTATTCTATATTACCAAACAAGCCGAACTTATTGTTGAGAAAACCAAGCAAACAAAGCGTCATTTGAGCTTTTCACAATGGAGTAGGGATAATACTTTTTCCTTTGAGCAGAAGACCCGTTTCATGGATACAATGAAATATGGTGAGATAGCGGTAAAAGCTCATTTCAACGTTCAAATATTCCATGAAGACCTTGATGTCTTAGCAGAATACAAGGAAATCGCATCGGGAGCCATTTCTAACGCTCAATTCACCGCAAAAATCGCTACAACGTTTGCTGAGCAAATCTATTGGTCGTCTATTCCGGGTAACGCGCAGGAACTTGGGCACGACAACTTTGTGACCTGCTTCCTATCGAATGCGATTTCTATGTATAGCCTAGAAACCAATTACCGCAACTCTCCATATCAGACAAACGGTCTTTTGCTAACCGACAGGTTCGGTACCCCCCGCATTGTTGATCTGTTCTTTAAGCCTCGCGAAGAGGGATTGATCACCAATAGGAATTTTACAATCATTGGGCCTTCCGGCTCTGGTAAATCATTTGCTAACAATAACTTGATTTACTACCTGCGACATTCAGGCGCTCATATCAGCATCATCGACATTGGCCACTCTTACAAACGCCTGGGCGAGATTTTGGGTGCGAAGTATATTGAGCACACAGATAGCAACCCGATTTCTCTGAATCCGTTCTATACCGAAGTTAACACAAGTGGTCTTGATAAATTAAACGCTTCAAAGCTAAGAGAAGAGTTTAAGCAAACGATTGTTCAAATTCTTTTCTTGCTCTATAAGAAGGAATCCGAGGAAGTGACCAAAGCCGAAGAAGTTACCCTTTACAACATGGTCACCGGCTACTATGATCATCTGGCAAAAAATAACGCCAAATTTGATAAGAAGTCGCCCGAATACATCAGACCATGTTTTAACACATTCTATGATTATACCAAGAATGTATTTCCCGAAATTTTTGAAAAGCAAGGAGGTAGAGATAATAAGGAGTTTGATTTAACGAAATTCCATTACGTTCTTTTGCCATTTTATGATGGTGGTCAATATGATTACTTGTTGAACGGCAAAGAAGAAATTGATCTATCCCGCCATCCTTTTGTAATTTATGAGCTAGACAATATAAAGGATCACCCGATTTTGTTGCCGATCATTACCTTAATGATTACCAACACCTTTATTACTAAACTTTTTGAAGTACGCGGTATTTTGAAGGTGCTTTTTATTGAAGAAGCATGGAAAGCAATTTCATCCGATTTTTTCGCAACCTTCCTTCTTTGGGCATTTAAGACGGCTCGTAAGCACTTCGGAGCAATTGGAGTGATTACTCAGGAAATTGAAGATTTGCTTAAATCTGAAATTATCAAGGAAACCATCATACAAAACACTGATATCAAAATTATTATGGATATCAATAAATATGAGGAAGATCCTGAAACTATATTCAATCTTTTCAAAATATCGAATTCTAATATTCCGCAAATATTTTCAATCAACAAAGAATTGCCAACTTCTCATAACAGGGGAAGCTACAAAGAATTAGCTATTATCCTGGGTAAGCATTGCAAAGTTTATGGAACAGAGGTAAGCAAACACGCTTACAGTCTGTTCACAACGGAGCCAACCGAAGTAGACGAAATTCGGCGCCTTTCCGCTGAAAAGGAAATAAGCCTTTATGAGGCATCTATAATGTGGGCTGATCAAACTTTATAACAAACAATTAAAATCAAATATCATGAAAAAGATTCTTACAATCCTGGTGATTCTTTTTATGGGTGGCTCCTCACTGAACGTGCATGCCCAAATGGTTACAAATGACCCAATACACACGGCGATTACCACACTGATTAAGATGTTTCAAGACCCATCCTTTAAATCAATCGTCTCGAATATCGAAAAATTGAAAAAGGTAACGTCCGCTGTAAGGCAATTTCACCGAGGCACCGAAATCATTACTTCGGTCTCAAACATTACAGCAAAACTTAATACCTATTCGGCCGCCATTGCCAAAGACGGCCATATTTATCCGGTAGAATATAAATTGATGTCGAAAGACGTGGGTATGTTTACTCAGGAAGCAACCAAGCTGATTAAAGATATGAAGTCAGCGACAACCGCTTCCGGTGGTGTACTACAAATGACTGATGCAGAGCGCGCAAAATGGCTAGACGATACCTACATGAAGGTAAGCGCATTTGAGGGTAAAATTACACGTTACTTCGAGGGTATAAAGGGTGCATCTATCAGAAGATCAGCTTCAAAAGCGGACGTAACGGCAACATCGAATCTCTATAAATTTGCTGCGGTCGTTCCTAAGGGTTACTTCGGCGGTGGTGTTGGAGCAATTGTAGGTACGAAAGGCTACGATGATAAATATAACGACTCGCTCACCATTCCTTTGGACTATCTATATGAAACACAAGCCTACAAGGATTTCCAAAAGAAAATGCGCGAGTGCGAATTTAGAAACCAGATGTTTTACAAACGTCAGGAATATGAAGCAAAAAAGATGCAAGCTCATGCGCTAGCTAAACTTTGGGAACAGGGTTATGTAATGCAAGCCAAAAATGGATTTTTCCAAAGTAAGTCTAGCGCGCAAAATAACTTCAATAGTCAGATGAATATGATTGCGGCGGACAGTGCGAGCTATCAAAGTTCTGGATCAATGTCTGTTGTTGGAACTATCAACTTGGAAAACATGCTTGAAAACGAAATTCTCGCTATTTACGACCCTTCCGGCAAGCGTATTACCTCAGAGATTTTTCAAATGCAGGTGGAATTCCTTGCCAAGGAACTATATCTGGAATATGGTATTGATCAGCAGCTCGAGAAAGAATACAAAATCCAGGAATGTAAGGAGCTGGCACAGTCATTCGACGCGATCATGAAGGCCGCGGAAGCCGAGTATTTGAAAAACAACCCACAATAGTATTCTAACATGGAAGATATAGGACAAGGGGTAATCGGCCTGATTAATCAGATTTATAATGAAATGATCCCAATGACCGAGCAGATTTCGGCCATGATCGTGGGCAAAGTCAATATTATAGCTGCAATTGGCGCAACCCTATACTGCTTTGGCAACCTGATCAAACAGGTCTACTACAATGAGGAAATTAACTTCCTCCCTTACATGAGGCCGTTCCTTGTCCTGATGCTGATCCCTCTTTCACCAACCGTTACTGAGGGGATTGACAAGGTTTCAACAGAGATCAGGCAAGCGGTGAACGGGTCTAACGCTAAGATTGCGGAACGCATTGAAAAGAACTCTGAAAAAATGCAGGAA
This sequence comes from Nostocales cyanobacterium LEGE 12452, assembly GCA_015206945.1. Taxonomy (GTDB): domain Bacteria; phylum Cyanobacteriota; class Cyanobacteriia; order Cyanobacteriales; family Nostocaceae; genus Nostoc. Next base: position 4,790 of record JADEXV010000279.1, read on the forward strand.
GCCATCGACAAAAAATGGGATAAAATCGGCAACGATGAAGCATTATATGAGCAAACGTTTGGTAATACACGTGCGGAAGATGATAGCGGGATGTTTCCCCTGGGGGACGATATCAAGCTGATGATGGGAAGATCAACGGATCAAATCAAAATTGCCCTGGTCCTGCTGATTCAAAATCTGTTGATTACGCTTATGTATGTTGCCGAAGCCGCATTACTACTCATGAGCTTGTGTTACCGACTGGTTTTGAAAATGGGGTTTCCGATTGCTATAACCCTCACCATTTTCCCCGGCTTCACAAACAATATGATCCATTGGTTCGGGAAATATGTCAATTTCTCGTTGCTGCCAGCGGTGGCCGCAATGTACTCGACGATTTCTTTCGGGTTGCTTGACCTATACCTTAGCTCTGACCCGGCTGACGTAGTCTCAGGTTCAGATACCCAAAACCCGGAATTTTTGGGCTTCGCTTACATAGGCATTCTCTGCATTTCATTGGTAGGCTACCTATTCGTACCCAGCATGACTGCAATGCTTGTAAATATAGGGGGCGTGGGTACTATCATGGCTGGCTCTACCAGAGCGGTTAATCAAGCCGCCGGTACAGCTTCCCGAGGAATGACTAATGCAGCCGATAGAATTGGCCGTGTCGCATCAAGCGCAACATCAGGAGCAGCGCGAGGCGCGGCCCAGGGCGCAGCAGTGGGAAGCGCAGTTCTTTCCACTGAAAGCACAGCAGGTAGGGCAGTAGCAGCCACAATAGGAGCTATGGGAGGTGCAGCGGTTGGGGCAGTAAAGGGAATTAGCAAAGCTGGTAAGGGAGGTAGCGATAGTAAATCAACCAAGGTATAACCATGAAATACTACAATAACAATCTGGTCTACGCATACAGAATTTGGATTATGGCCTGTACCGTGCTCGTCGCCATCGCTTCAATGATCACGCTGTATGTCGTTGTCACAAACTATAAGTCCTATGAAAAGACGATGGCTAGAACCTACGTCTACGGTTCTAACGGGGCTTCAATTGAAGTAAACTTAAAACCAAAAAAATAACATGGAAAAGCTTTTCGAGATAGACAAGAAGTTCAAGCACCAGAGATTATTAACGATAATTACAATTATCAGTTTGGTAATAATCTCGATCACTTCGATTGTCTTTTCAAATCAGGTCACCAATGACTTTACAAAACGTATTTATGTCGTCAATAAGGACAAGCAATTTGAGGCAATGGTATCTACTGTCAATGAAAACAGATCGGCTGAGATACGCTATCAACTTGAACGTTTCCATGAACTTTTTTTTACAATCTCACCCGATCCAAAGGCGGTTGATTTGAACATGGAAAAAGCCTTCTACCTAGGCGATGAAAGTGTTAAAAGACTTTATGACGACTTGATTGAGAGGAACTTTTTCCGAAACATGATTCAGGGCAATGTTAACCAGACAGTCAAGATCGATACTATTCTCGTAAATACATCGACCTATCCGTATACGGCTGAAACACAATTCCGTATATATCAAACCCGCGCGACTGGAAAGGGAACGAAAAAGGGAACTTCAACCTGCAAACTTGAAGATGTGGTTAGAACTACAAACAGCCCTAACGGACTGATAATACGCGATTTTAAGTTTTCGTCTGTTGATGCCAAAAACTCACTAGAAGATGCGAATTAAAAAGCTTTGGCCTCGCCTGATTAATAACCACCTTTTAATTGAGCACCGGATTGCTAAACGACTTGATAAGGCAAGTAATAAGCCTTACGTCGTTCTCGGAATTATTGTTGCCTTAATCATATACAACATTATTATTCATTACATCTATGAGCGATTTAAATAGCCAAAATAACAATCAGCAGGATATTGATCTGGATTCTAAAAAGAAGAAGCAAGGTCAAATGTTGCTAATCATACTCTGTGCTATTGTACTGTTAGTTGGTGGTATCGTCTACTTTAACAATAGCCTTGGAAAGAAGAAGAGCGCAGATGAAAATAGCGATCTGGAAAACATCATGCCGCTTGAAGCCAAGAACAAAGCAAAAGAGGAAAAGAGCAAGTACGGACGGGATTATAAACGGAAGTTAGCCGACGAGAGTTACGAAACCGGCGCCGCTGATCTCACCGGTGAGCCTGATCAGTATAAGCGCAGATCCAACGAAGGACTTACAGAAAAGGATTATGAGGAAGTCCGTCAAGCCGGTAATACTGGTGCCCCAATCACAGCACCGAGGCACACTCCGAAGATGAAGACCAAAGAGCAAATGAACAGAGAGAACCAGCGGAAAATCGCCGCAGCTCGCAGACAAATCGCCTACGACGCTAATCCTGAAACTCCCTTGTTTAAAAAATCACAGGAGGAAATCAGGGAGGAAAAACTTGCGGAGCTGGAACGTCAAAACAATGCAGAAATGACAAAAGCTGTGCTTGCTGGCTTAGAAAAAGCCTCAAATGCTCAAAATGCTCCTTCCGGCGTGATCCCGACAGCGGTTAGTATTAATGATCCGATGGCAGGCAAGCCGCAAAAAAAGGGCTATCCTGGGCAACCGAAAGGCGCAGCCAACAGTTTGCAACCGGCCATTAATGAAAATACGATTGCCAAGGCTACAAGTACCGGATTTTATAGTGAATCCCGCTCATTGGAAGCCGAAACAATGAACCAGTACAGCTATATACCCGCGGTGATACATGGTAACGGTGATGGCATCAAAGTTCAAAACGGATCCAGCGTAAAGCTTCGCCTACTCGCAGCAACGTATATTAACATGGGTAACATCAAAACTCTGCTGCCAAGAAACTCCCTTTTGGTAGGCACAGTTCGTATCTCCAAAGACCGTGTTAACATCGTCATTGGCTCCGTGCGGATCAATAACAACGTTATCCCCGTTAAAATGATCGCCTATGACATCGACGGGGTTCAAGGGTTGTATATACCGAACCTGATGGACAAAAATCTACTAGGCCGCGAATTGGCCGAGGCGGGTTCTAGGCCATTACAAGGTTCTGTCTGGACACAAGGCTCCATGAGAAACCAGATCGGAACTCAGGTCGCGACGGACGTTGCCCGAACTCTGACACAAGGTGCTTCACAATTTGCCAGGAGAAAAATGCAAATCGTACGCGTGACCATCAAACCGAACTACAAAGTCCTTTTAACGGCCGGTGAACTGGAAAACACCGACGACACCGAATCAATTTCAAATTATTAACAGACTACTAATCATGAAAAAGTACGCCTTCTTTCTTGCCTTCCTTATCCCGGTTTCCCTGTTTGCTCAACTGCAACCCGCAAACCCAGATAACGTAAGAGACGCTGAAAAGCGCAATAACTACATTCTTCCTATCGCTAGAATGTCTATAAAAGGGAGCCATCCGGTGGGGATCAACTCAACCAAAACGGTACACATCATCTTCCCGTCGCAGATTAAAGAAGTTGACGCGGGTATCCCTGAAATCATTACCGAAATCACGCCCTCTTTCAACAACGTGTTAAAAGTGAAAGCCATCACAGACGAAGGTTTTAAAGAGTCAAACCTTACTGTTTTAACGTCTGGCGGTGACCTCTATTCCTTCATCGTCAATTATCAGGAAACTCCTGAAATTCTGAATATTAACGTAGAAAAAAACTACGAATCTGACAAGATCGTTTCACGCTCGTTCAATGCTTCCACTTTCAATAAATCGGATTTTTTAATACCGGAGGTCAACCTCTCGGAAAAAGAGATTCAAGACAAGTTCAGCTATATCCTGAACTCAAAAAAGACCATCAAAAATATCGGTGTGCGAAACCACAATGTTTCCGCTTTCCTGGACAACATCTATATGGATAATTCACTGGTATACATGGCCGTAACCCTTCACAACTATTCCGGTGTTACTTATCCGGTCGATTTCGTGAAAATCTACCTGCGCGACGTGGAAGGGGCTAAACGCCAAGTCATACAAGAGGAAGAACTAAGCATTGTTTTGCTGGACAACATCGACATTTTAGAGCACAGTACTTCCAAAAGCTTTGTGATCGCCATCCCGCGAATCACCATTTCAAGTGATAAACAACTTGATTTTGAGGTATATGAGGCGAAAGGTGGGAGGCATTTACGCTTTCCCATCAACTCGAAAATCGTTTCAAAAGCTAAATCATTCAAAAAATGAGAAACATACTAATCGCCTCGCTGATCCTGCTGTGCTCGGCCTTCACCAATGCACAGGTACATATCAAAAACCAACATTACGTTCAGGTTAATGCTGGTGGGTATGATAAACTGATTCACCCTGATTTTGATAACTTCTTTTTGCAAGTAGAATACGGCAAATATAGCAAGAGGCTTAATACCAGAGGATTTGCTTTCTTGTATGCCAAGAAGTTAAGCGGTAATCTGATCCCTGTTGAAAAGTACCAAGCCTCGTTCAAGCAGGAATTGAACATCTTTTCGAGCGCAGACCTCCGAAGCACCTTTAAAGTACTCGGCACTATCGACTTTGGGTATGAATCCATCAATCGGGATAAAGAATACTCCGGTCCGAATTATGTAAGTTC
>JADEXV010000280.1 GCA_015206945.1 Nostocales cyanobacterium LEGE 12452
GGTATAAACGATCTATTTAATAGTGTGTAGGTAGAATCAGCCATTTTATTGAGAATATAGCTATATAAATGAGAATTTAACCCGATTTAACTTTTTTTGTGTTATTCCCAATCGCCTAAAGAGTCTCAATAAGTAAGACAGTTCGTCGGGTATTGTTAAAACTTATTTTTTTGTAATAACTATTAGTAAAAATTTATATTTACCTACATATACTGCATAAATTTTTAAATCTAAATCTTGCTTTATTACCTATTCGTAGATAAAAAAATTTAATTTAAAGCATGATTGTCAGTAGAAGCAGCAAGTTTTTGTTTAGCTAATCCGTCAAAAATGCCTCGATTTTGGTACTTAGCATACCCTTTGAATGGCGTTGATTATGAAATAAAGTATAGCCTCGAATTCAGTCAAAATCCGTAAAAATATTGATATTATGCTTAAAATGTCTTAAAATGCCTGAAACCATTTCCCTGTTTAGATCGCTGAGTTTGATATATGAAAAGTTTTCGCATAAGAAATTTGCATAATAAATAGTTAGGTGGCTGAGGTTACTAATGAGGGTGTAGCTGCAATGCTATTTGCGGAGCAAGTAGCGTTACTTAGGCTTACTTATTTGTGACTAATTATCTAGATTCAATTAGAGTTATATAAATTTATACCAACTATTCTAAAAACTCATAATTTTTTGAGTAAGTAAAGTTTGCTTAAAAACTTGATTTATTCTCAATATATTTAAGCTTTTTAGAACAAATTTTATTAGTGGGATAGGTTTATGAACCATAATACATAGTCTTATTTCTGTTCAAGAATGATTTTTGAGTTGTTGGTTTTAGGCATAAAAACTTGAATGCACTCTAGAAAGAAATTCGTAATGGAAAGAAAAGAATGGCAAGTATTGAAGACAGCAAGTATTTTAAAAAATCTTCTAGCGAAATATTGAGATATTTAAATGATTTGTCACAAAGCTTAATTTCAACCTCTGCTGATGAATTACTCCAAGTCGTTCCTGAGAAAGTTTGTGAGCTTTTGTCTGTTCCAATATGCATTCTCTGGAACAAAGAGCAGGATAAACCAAAGTTTAAAGTAATTGCTACTTATGGAGAAGTAGATGATAAGTACAAGAAAATTGAAATGGATTTGGGACATCCAGGAGTACAGTATATTTTGAATAGAGATAAAGTCTTGTCTTTGGTCAATGTAAATGAAGCAACTTTTAGATTGGCTGATATTGATGAACTCAACAAAAGACAGTGGATCTCTTTTTTAAGTATTCCATTAAAGATTGAAAGCGAAATTGTTGGTATTCTTGATGTATTTACAAAAGAAACTCGCCACTTCAATAATTCTGAAAAAAATTTATTTAATATACTGGCAAATTTTGCTTCTTTATGTCTTCAGAAAAAATATTTTGTAAAAGACAAAAAGGAAATTTACGATGATAGGGAAAAACTTCAGGATCTGACAGCTATTATGCTTGAGATGACAGCGGCTTCTGAAGCTAATGAAGTTTGGAGCCTATTAAGAAAAGGAGCATTGAAGCTGGTAGGCTCAAAGCCACGAATATGGATTGGTCGTTTAAACCATCAAAATGGCAAATTTGAGTCAGTAGAGTTAAATAATACTTCAGAGCTTGAATTTGGCATAGGTATTACTAATAAAGCACTCATCGAAGGAAAAACAATTATAGCTAATGATGTTCTGAGCGATGAATGGTCAAAAACTTATCATAAACGTTGGCCAGATACGCGTTCTCAGATATCTGTTCCTATATTAATAGAGAAAGTGCCAATCCGAGAAAATTCAGAAGTCAAAGCAGGTTCTAAGCGGATTGGTATATTAAATATTGAAAGTTCAAAAATTGATAATTTTCCTCAGACATATAAAGAGCGTCTCTTATTATTGGCACGTCATACTGCTTTACGCCTTGAAAGAATTGAATTCTATAAAAAGTTGGTGGCTATACGGGAAATTGAAAGAGAAATCACTAAGGCTAAAAATTATGATGAAATTATAAAAATTGTTATCAAAGGTATTACTAAAATTCTTGGATTTACTTGGGTTAATATTTCCCTAATTAATTCAGATAGAACTAGCATCAAATCTGATTATATATTTGGGCTTCCAAAAGATAAAAAGGAAGAGTTTAAGAAAATGGCGTTACATAATCTAGATAGTAACGATATTCAAGCCAATATTGTACGAACTAAACAAATTAAAGTACCTGATAATGATGATCCAGGACTAGATAAAGAAATATTTAAGAAGTTTGGACATGAAGATATTATCAGAGTTTTCATTCCAATGATTGAGCCTTTGAATAACTTAGTTATAGGGACTGTTGAAGCTGGTTATAAAAGAGAATATAGACAGCATATTTATGAGCAAGATGTTCAAATACTGAAGGGCTTTGTTGAACATGCAGTTCATGCTATTGAACGTAGAAGATCAGGGTTGATTGACAGAATTACTCATGAGCTAAAATCTCCAGTTGTAGGTATAAGAAGCCATGCTAGCTTTCTTCAGAGACGCTTTAGCGATATAAATTTAGCTCCTAGTACTATTGCAATAAAGTTTGAAGATATCCTAACTGATTGTGATTTACTTCTTTATCAAATTAGACAAATTGAATACTTTTTGGGTAGGAGTTACTCTGAAAAACCTAAATTTGAATCAGTTATTGTTTTTCGAGATATTGTTGTTAAAACAGTTAACCAGCTTAAACCTATTTTAAATGAGTATGGTTTACATGTAAAAGGTGTAAGATATGAATTTGGTGATGCTGCTAGGATGGCAATACTTACAGATAAGGTGATGTTAAATCAAGTAATTTATAATCTTTTGATAAATGCAATTAAATATGCTGAAAAAGATCCAGGGCAATTCAAGATATTATTAGAGGCAAGTGAGTATAAAGAAAACCTGATGATTAAATTCAAAGATTGGGGAATTGGGATTGTAGAAGAGGATGCACATAAGATATTTGAAGAAGGATTTCGATCTTTGGACGCAATTAAGAAAGTAGGAGGTTCGGGATTAGGATTAAGCATTTCTATCGCGATTATTCAGCAACTAGGAGGAAGCTTAAAGTTAGTCAACAACTCAAAACCGACTGAGTTTCATTTGATTCTACCAAAAACATTTAAGGAGGCTCCAAATGATTCTTTTCGTTGATGATGAAAGAAGAAGAATGGATAGTTATGTTCAGGATTTAGTTTTATCTGGACACGAGGTTGAATTTAAGTCAGATGTAGACTCTGCTTTAGAGTTTTTTGCCGAGAACCAGACAGAAATTAAACTTCTTATCTTAGACATCATGATGCCAACGGGAGAGAGTTTTGATGATACTCAGACAGATTATGGTCTAAGAACAGGAATTGCCTTTTATCAGAAGATAAGAGAACAAAATCCTTCTCTGCCAACCATAATATTTACTAATGTCTCTGACGAAAATTTAGCAGAGGAAATTAGTAAAGGCAGTAATGTTTTATTTTGTCAAAAAGATAGTTTTCTACCTTTTGAGCTTGAAAAAGAAGTCAGAAAGATACTCAATGTTGAATAAATAAGGACTTGTACACTGCCTGCAATAGTGTATCATTACGAACCAAGCAAATTAATCGTAAAGGCTTGGTTTTTTGTCACGAGTGGATAAGTCCTATAAATATAACATTATCGGTTGGTGAAAATTAAGCTGGAAAGGAAAATTTAAAAATGGCAAGCCTGAGTGTGCTTCTCGATTGTGTCAGCAGTTTTGAAAGAGAATTCAAAAGTCAGCTTCATAAAATTCAATCGGATCTTGAACCAAGCGAAAGGAAAAGTTTAAATAAACAAGTTGAGTTGGAGCAAGTTAAAAAAATTGAATTGATTGGAGAATTAAGAAACGGTATCAGTCGTGAACTCAGTGATTTAGAGCCTTTGACAGAAAATATTACCGATATTGAAGAAGCAGTTGAAAAAATAAAGGAACTTGAACAATTTATTCCTCAAGGCAAACAAAAAGATTTAGTGCGTCAGATTGGATTGCCATTACTGGAATCAAATATCCAATCAGTTGAGACATTAAGTAATACATTAAGTAATAAGATTGACTCCAGCAATAATGAACAACTCATTGGTGAGTTGCATGAGTTACGTAATAAAGCCGAAAGAATCTGGAGACTAACACTTCTTATAACCCCTGGTGACGATCAAGAATTTGAGACTGCTATTATGTGGACATCTGAACGGGGAGGAGAAGTAGAGTTAGATAAACTACAGAAACTACGAGGAAATTTACCCTATAATTCCCCCAAAATTCAGCAGTTACTTAAGTATGCTCGACACAGAATCGAAGAAAGACTTTGGGGTAAAGAGGGAAAATACCGAGTTCTATGCTCTAAAAATGAGCTAAAACGTTTTCAAAACGTCCGAATTCTTAAGAGCTATCCAGCATTCACAATTATTTCAGCTTCGATGCTGGTGATTAATAATATCAAGCCGTTCTTTCCTGTAGAGCGGTTGAAGTTTTCTGAAGGATCTAACCCTAGCCCTAGATATTCCAATATGAGAGATCAAGTAGTGCGGTTTAAGAATCCAGTCCTTGAAAGCTGGAAGCAAAAAATAGAAGAGATAGGTGTAAAGATTTTGCAGCCTTTGAGTCGACTAGAAATTGTCGTATCTGTTTCCAGTGAAGATATTATTAACCAGCTTAAGAGCTTTGAGGAAGTTTCTCAAGTCACACCCTATGTCCCGAAAATTCGTGTTCAACCCCAATATCTTCAAAATTTAGGACAATCAGCTACAAAAGAGGCGATCGCAACAGCTAGATTAAAAGCAGCGCAAAATCCTCCCAGTTCTCAAAATCGAGGCACTCCTCTTCCAGGTATCCTAATTGCCAATTTCTTTACTCAAGAAGATCGCGATCTTGCTGCTAAAAATTTAGAGTCTCAAGGAATTCGTGTTGCCGACCAACCTGGAACAGCTAAGCTAGTACTCGATCTAAGTTCAGACAATAATGCAATAGATTCCCTAAAAATCATTGCTAATCAAATAGGATTAAAATCCTTGGAAGAAAAAGTCATCCCAAAATTTTTCAACGAAGAAGCTTGTCATATAATTGGCAGAGGTGTTATACCCTCTAATCCTACGCCAACCCTTGGTTTGACCGGAAAAGGAGAAATAATTGCTATTGCCGATACAGGATTAGATACAGGGGAATCTGAAACACTTCATCTTGACTTTCGTGAAAGAGTTCAATGGATTAACAGTTACCCAATACAATCATCTCTAAATTCCTATATTCTCAATCCTGGAGCTGACGATGGAGCATCTGATACATATTCAGGACATGGAACTCACGTAGCTGGGACTGCATTAGGAAACGGAGAGCAAGCAAGAAACTTAGGAATTTCTTCTATTCCTGCTGGTATGGCTACAGATGCTCAATTAATTTTTCAAGCAATTGAGCAAACACCTAAGTGGAATCTTGAAGGTCAACTTTTCTGGCTGAATTCCTATTATCAAAATCCCCCTAAGTCTGGGTTATTCGGTATTCCTGACGACCTCAAACAACTATTTGAGGACGCTTATGAGAGAGGTGCAAGAATTCATTCAAATTCATGGGGTGGGGGCGAACCAGGAAGCTATGATTACAGATGTAACGATCTGGATCTATTTGTTTGGGAACACAAAAATTTTTTGGTGCTAGTAGCTGCTGGAAATGATGGCAAACATCGTTCTTCAGGTACACCAGCAATAGAACAAGGAAGTGTGAGTTCTCCAGGAACAGCTAAAAATTGTTTGACTGTTGGAGCATCTGAGAATAATTGTAATGGACAATTTTCTTATACTTATGGTGATTGGTGGCCAAACGACTTTCCTCATCTTCCTTTCAAATCTGATGGCATGGTTGATTCAGTAGACGATATTGCGGCTTTTAGTAGCCGTGGCCCATGTCAAAATGGTCGCCGACACCCTGATGTAATTGCTCCTGGTACATTTATCCTCTCGACTCGATCCTCTCAGATTGCCAGCAATCATTTTGCTTGGGGAGTTTATCCTTCTGCTAAAGAGCATTATATGTACATGGGAGGAACCTCAATAGCAACTCCTATGGTAGCTGGATGTGCGGCATTGGTGAGGCAATATCTGCGGGAGAGGCATCAGCCGTCTATTACTGATCCAAGCGCTGCTCTAATTAAAGCTGCACTAATTCATTCTGCAACTTATATTAACTACCGCTTTGCCCATCCATCGTCTCAACCTTACGCTGATAATGAGCAAGGGTGGGGAAGGATCAAGCTACAACAAGTTTTAAATCCAGCAGAACCGACACAGGTACTTTTTATTGATGAAGCGAATGGTCTGAAAACAGGTGAGAAAGCTGAGTATAAGCTACAAATTTCTGATAGTCAGGTTCCCTTAAAAGTAACTCTTGTTTACACTGACTACCCAGGAGAAGATTTAATCAATAATCTAAACTTAATTCTCTACCGTCCTAACAGCACATATCTCCTTGGTAATGATTTTGAAGGTGAGGGCATACCAGATACAGTTAATAACGTAGAAGGGATTATTGTTGAAACTCCTGAGATTGGTGAGTGGAGAATTGAAGTTATTGCTGAGGTTCAACAGGAGCAGCAAGATTATGCTTTAGTGATCTCTGCTGGAGGATTGGTAAGAATCTAATATAAACGATCTCTATACAGGCTCCTTCGATTTTGAGTTGTAGAGTAGGTCAGTCAAAAGCTAAAAATTCCCAGGAATTCTTTTATAGTTGCTATTAAAATCATTTACAAAAGTTTTCGATATACTGAATTTGAAACCAATAAAAATAAGCCTGCCACTCGCGGCAAGCCTAAATGTATTCATTTACTAGATTCTAGGTAGATGTTTTCAGGATTAACCACCAGCAACAGCAGGGACAATACTGACTTCATCGCCATCTTTCAAGGCTGTGTTTATACCATCTAAATAACGGATATCTTCGCTATCGACGTAAAAATTTACAAAGCGACGTAGCTTGCCTTCATCATCGCACAACCGGGATTTAATCCCAGGAAAGCTTTGTTCTAAGGAATCCAACAATTCAGCAATGGTACTACCGTTGGATTCTAAAGTAGCTTGATTATTAGTCAAATTCTGAAGAGTCGTAGGAACTAAAACTGTTACAGCCATAAAAGTACAAAGTGAATAATTAGGAATACAGTTAAGAGTTAGGAGTCATGAATAAAAAACTCATAACTCCTAACTGCTAACTAAACGAGAACTTGTTGCCATTCCAAGCGATCGAGAGTACGCGATCGCTCTAGCGCACGTTCAAAACTATCGAGTTTCGCATCAATAGTCAAGGGTTCACCAACGTAGCCTTGGATTGCTTCTTGGGTTTTCAGGCCATTGCCAGTGATGTAAATCACGGTAGTTTCATCTGGATCGATTTTGCCAGCTTCTACCAGTTTTTTCAGCACGGCCACGGTTGTACCACCAGCCGTTTCTGTGAAGATGCCTTCGGTTTCTGCCAGCAACTTGATGCCATCAATAATTTCGGCATCATTGACTGATTCAATGTTACCACCAGTCTTCTGAGCTAGCTCCACAGCATAAATACCGTCTGCTGGGTTGCCGATCGCTAGCGATTTCGCAATTGTATTCGGTTTTACTGGCTTAATAAAGTCGCGTCCTTCTTTGAAGGCTTGGGCAATGGGTGAACAACCCTCAGCTTGAGCACCGCTGAAACGGACGCTCTTGTTTTCTACTAAACCAACTTCGACAAATTCTTGGAACCCTTTATAAATTTTTGTAAAGAGCGAACCAGATGCTAAAGGAGCAACAACATGATCGGGTAGTTCCCAGCCTAGTTGTTCCGCAACTTCAAAACCTAGCGTCTTAGAACCTTCAGAGTAATAAGGACGTAGATTAATATTGACAAAACCCCACCCATGTGTATTAGCGACTTCCGAACAAAGACGATTGACTTGATCGTAGTTACCCTTGACGGCCATGAGAGTGGGACTGTAGATCAGGCTACCGATAATTTTACCGGCTTCTAAATCTGCGGGGATGAACACACAGCAGTCTAAACCGGCATGAGCTGCGATCGCAGCTGTAGAATTTGCCAAATTACCAGTGCTAGCACAAGAAACAGTAGTAAAACCTAACTCCCGCGCTCTGGATAGAGCGACTGACACCACCCGATCCTTAAAGCTCAGGGTGGGCATATTCACGGCATCATTTTTTATATAAAGCTTATTTAGACCCAGGCGACGGGCAAGACGGTGGGAACGAACTAGGGGAGTCATACCAGTCCCCACATCTATTACATTGTCAGTTGCGACAGGCAAAAAGGGACGGTAGCGCCAAATTGAATTGGGCCCAGCTTGAATTGTTTCACGAGTGACAGTCAGACGTAGGGCGTTGTAGTCATATTTAACTTCTAACGGGCCAAAACATAACTCACAAACATTACTGGCTTTGAGTTCATATTCCGCACCACATTCCTTACACTTCAAGGCTTGAAAGTAGGCAGTGCTGGTTTGGGTTTGGGTTTGGGTTTTGATGGCCTGAGTCATAAACTAGCTTTCCCTGTTTGTCTGTCACTTGTCGCCTGATACTAACACGAGCAAAAATCCCAGTCAAACATACCCGACAATTTTTGTCGGGTATGTTTGGTATTGAGAGGAATGATTCTTGTAAAACTTTAATACTAGTAATCTCTATTTTTAGTATTTACACGTATGTCTTTAATGTTATGAAAAAATAAAATAGCTTTCATTATTCAGCATTAACACTGCAAAATGATATGATTAAATCGCATTTTTTTATGACAAACTTGCATTTATTGAAATTGTTATCCTATTTAAGCGATCTAGATAGCTTAGTTAATTTTCAATTTTTTTGATCTAAATGACTCTCCAGGGCAGTATATATTTCTGATAACAAAGTCTCAAAAACATTTTTATATATAAGTTTTAGTGCTTTTATCATCTGAATCAACCCACTAAAATTGCTATGTGTGTTGCCACAATAAAGTTAATTTTTCAGCTTTGATGCGCTCATTCACAGCTATAGAAGTTACTTATTTATACGGAAGATTTTTTTTGCTTTAAAAGCTACATTGCTATTTACATCTCTAACTAAGCAAAATACAGTAATAAATTACACATATTTGCGATTGTCAGCTTTGATTCTCCAGGGTAAGCGTAAAACAACTAAGGGACTTGCAAGAAAATAAAATACCAGTCATTCTAGAAGAATAGGAGGCGCGGATCTGCCCGCGTTTGCTCTGAATTTCTAGAATTGGAATGACAGGGTTCATGCTTACCGACACCATAAAATCTAC
>JADEXV010000281.1 GCA_015206945.1 Nostocales cyanobacterium LEGE 12452
GGGCTTAATTAAGCGGGATGGGTAAGTAAAGTCATCGGCTCCAGGTGCAAAGACTTGCGCTAAAGCTGGTCGTTTATTAGCACCAGCAACCAGAAAAATCACGCTACGAGCAGAGTTGATGAAGGGATATGTGAAACTTATCCTGGGGTTGCCGTCTTTGTTACCCACGGTAACTAGGCGATCGCGTACTTTAAGAGCCTCTGTATGGGGAAACAAAGATGCGGTATGTGCATCATCACCCATTCCTAGTAATACTACATCCAAGGGGGGAAACTCCACCCCAGAAGAATTGAAAAATTCTTTGAGATGTTGTTCATACTTGGCAGCAGCCAGTTCTGGATTGGCTTCTAAAGTTGGTACGGGGTGAATGTTAGCCGCTGGGATGTCAACGCGATCTAGCCACGCTCGACGCGTCATCAGTTCATTGCTATCGGGGTGATCTGGTGGTACGTAACGCTCATCTCCCCAGAATATATGAATTTTATCCCAAGGCAGTTTTTGAGTAGCAATCGCTTCGTATAACGGTTTCGGTGTACTGCCACCAGATAAGGCGATGGTAAACCGCCCCCGCTGCTCAATGGCAGTTTCTAACTTGGACAGAATTAATTCTAGCGCTCGTGCAACCAGCGCCGGCTGATCCGGTAGAACTTCAACAGTTTTGTTCATAGCTTCATCATCATATTGCTGGCTTCCAGCAATACAATACCGAACTTATTACAATCTCCCTTTTTAACTTTTGAAACATTTAACATCGTGGATTAAGTAAACTGGAAAAACGTAGACCTCCTTATCACCTTCAAGGGTAAGTTTTCAGTAGTCAGTCGTACTAACTACTCTCATGATTATTTTTATTTACATCCAGTTACTTGATACTTTGTTGATTAACGCCATAAAGGATACATTTATTAATTCTTATTAAAAATTAATAAAACTAATTAATTACAAACAATGCTTCCCAGTTAGGGATCGCTTCACGTTGGGCAATTAACAATTCCTGAATTCCTTTTTGGGCGACATCTAGCAGTTGATCCAACTGAGTACGGCTAAAGCTGCCTTCTTCGGCTGTTCCTTGGATTTCAATGATTCCCAGGTGTTGATTCATTACCACATTAAAATCTACTGTTGCAGCCACATCTTCGATATAATCTAGATCCAAAAATGGCTCTCCCTCCAGTAATCCTACGGAAACTGCTGCTACTTGTCCACACAAAGGCGATCGCTCCAACACGCCTTCTTGCAACAATTTAGAAACTGCATGAGCCAACGCCACAAACGAACCTGTGATGGCTGTTGTCCGAGTTCCGGCATCTGCTTGCAGTACATCAGCATCTACAGTTAGCGTGCGTTCTCCCAGTGCCTCAAAATCCACTGCTGCGCGTAAGCTACGTCCAATTAAACGTTGAATTTCTTGCGTCCGTCCAGATAATTTCAATAATTCCCTTTCTTGGCGTTTTTGGGTAGCAGATGGTAACATTCTGTACTCAGCAGTTAACCAGCCTTTACCAGTTCCTTCGAGAAACTTCGGAACTCCCTTATTAACGCTAACAGTACAAAGTACCTGAGTATCACCGCATCTTGCAAGAACAGAACCGGGGGCAAAGCGGGTGAAACTGGGGTGAAAGCTAATCGGACGTAGTTCGTAGGAAATCCGACCATCAGGACGCTGCCAAGCCATTGAAATTGCCTCAAGTTTTACAATACTGCCTTAAGATTACCTTAGTGTTGTAAATCATCTTTTTGGGCATTGGGCATTGGCAAGAATTCTTCCTAACTCCTAACTTTCCCACTCAGCACTCAGTACTCAGCACTATTCTAAGGAACTGAAAGCAGAGTCAAAATATTCTGCTGCACCATCTCTGGTGACTGGTCGCCGTTGATGGTCAACAAACAGCGACGACGGTCGTAATATTCTAGGATGGGAATGGTGCGATCGTAGAATAATTCTACACGGCGCTGCACGATTTCTGGTTGGTCATCTGGTAGCGATCGCCCCAAGGATCGACTAACCATAACTGCTTCCGGGACTTGGAGATAAATTGCCCAATCTAACTTTTGCCCTAAATCATCCAATAAAAAATCTAATTCTTCAGCTTGGAAGGCAGTACGGGGATAGCCTTCTAATACCCAATCGCAATTAATATCTGGTTGTCTGAGGCGAATTCGGATCAATTCAACGATCATTTCGTCTGGAACTAACTCCCCTTTTTGCATGTAGGGCCGTGCGTGGTAGCCTAGTTCACTCAAGCTAGCGTAAACCGAAAGAGAAGTCCGGGGATCGGCTTCCAACCATCGAAATTCCGGCAGGGACTGATTGCCAGATATTGCTTCTCGTAAAATCTCACCTGTGGAAATCAGAGGAATATCAAAGTATCTGCAAAGCCTCTGTGCTTGAGTGCTTTTCCCCGATCCTGAACCTCCCAGAATCACCAATCTCACAACGATTTACTCCTCATCCTGTCAAATTCACTACTAGCTAAGTCTGTTTTGCCCAAACAACCGACAAATCTAACATTTAGCGATTTTTAGGCGTTGTGCCTAGCTTTTTTAAATAATTGGATCTGTAACTTTTATGTTTTCATTTTTACAACTCATTACAGAGAAAAGACTAAAATTTACAGCAGTTAGCGGTTTTATACACTACATCTAAAGACGTTACATGCAAAGTCTCTACAGGCTTTCGGGTTTTGTCTATGTACTTCATTTACCTAAAATCTGCTGTAAATCAAACAGGACTCTTGACTTCAATACAAATGTAGTGTTTGACTAAGAATGCAATTTGCCAGATCCACCACACCTGTGAAAAACAGATTGATTATACAGGCAAATTTGTCAGTTTTACCGCCAGTAATAACCCTTTACTTATTGTATTTTTTTGAACTTAACTTTATGGTTGCCCAGCTAGAAACTCAAAGTATCAATTCAACCCTAACCGTACCATATCCAGTTGAAGGACTAGTGCAAGTTTTCACTAGTTCTCATCGCAACTTTTTTACGAGTGTGATGGCTCAATCACTGAGAATAGCTGGACAAGGAACGCCAGTATTAATAGTGCAGTTTCTCAAAGGAGGTATTCGCCAAGGACACGATCGACCTATACAATTAGGACAAAATTTAGATTGGATTCGCTGTGATTTGCCTCGTTGTATCGATACACCACATTTGGACGATACAGAAAATCAAGCCTTACAAAAGCTGTGGCAGTATACACAACAAGTTGTGTGTGCGAGTAAGTATTCTCTCGTGGTGTTAGATGAGTTAAGTTTAGCGATTAACTTTGGTTTAATTCCTGAAACGGAAGTTTTAGCGTTTTTGGCAAAACGCCCTCCCCACGTCGATATCATTCTCACAGGGCCCGAGATGCCCAAATCTCTCTTAGATGTGGCAGATCAAATTACAGAAATCCGCCGGAGTTATCGACCTTAAACAAAATACTCAATTCAGGATATCCTAGTAATTCCGTTTGAATTAGCTGTGAAGTTGTGATTAAAAACGATATCTGGATTACTGAAATGGCTCAACAGGGTCTAATTTCCCCCTTTGAGCCAAGTTTAATCCGAAAAGTGCAAAAAGATGAATCAGTAGCAGTTAAACATGTAATTAGCTACGGTTTATCTTCTTATGGCTACGATATACGCCTTTCTTCGGCCGAGTTCCGCATTTTTCGTCACATTCCCGGAACTGTAGTCGATCCTAAAAACTTTAATCCTCAAAATCTGGAGCCAACAGCACTGCATACCGATGCGAATGGCAGTTACTTTATTTTACCTGCTCATTCCTATGGACTTGGGGTTGCTCTAGAAAAACTGGAGGTTCCTGAAAATATTACTGTAATTTGTATTGGAAAATCTACGTATGCACGTTGTGGCATAATAGCTAACCTAACGCCTGCTGAGGCTGCATGGCGAGGTCATTTAACTTTAGAATTTTCCAATTCTTCCAGCGCAGACTGTCGCATTTACGCTAATGAAGGCGTGGTGCAATTGCTATTTTTAGAAGGTGAACCCTGCGCTATTAGTTATGAAGCAAGACAGGGTAAATATCAGGATCAGCTAGAGATTGTAACTTTAGCTAAAGTCTAAGTAACAAAAAACTAATCTTGCCTCACTTTAGACGCTGCTTTGTTTACTATTGTGCGATCGCTCTAAATCATACCCAAAAATTAGAGTGCGATCGCTTGCTTTATCCCGAAAATTTTATAGTCTAAACTTTTATCATATTCTAACTCTCAGGCAGGAGTTAGTGCGATCGCTTTATCCTACAAAATATTCTGTAAATCTTGAATTGTATTGGCTACAACAATCCTGCGTAAAATCTCTTTCAATTGCTCTAAGTCAGAAATTTGCGAAATTTGCGACATCAACTCCAATCCATCGCTACCAAATTTCGCCTCTAAACTTGTTTCGATGCTAGAGATTATTCCACGTACTTCTCCTCGTGCTTCTCCTCTTGCTTCTCCTCTTGCTTCTCCTCGTGCTTCTCCTTCTGCTTCTCCTCGTGCTTGTCCCTCACGTAAAATTTCTTGATACCAAGGTGACTCTCTTAAGACTGTCATATCCCACCTCATGATTTCCTGAACTAAGGTACTTTCTAATACAAAGGTTGCAAAAAATGCCAGAACTGTCTCAAGTTGATTTAATTGCTCGTCAGCACGCAACATTCGCAATGCTTCCCTAATTGTAGACTCGTTTTCTCCGCCTTTGAGAATTGGTACAAAGGGAAGCAGGGACGGTAACGGCGTCTCAAAAGCAATATTTACGTCAACTTCCCAGAGATTGATTACGCGGTAATCTTGAATTGCTCTTAACCCGATAAAATTTGATGCAAAGCTTGTAGGTATTTCGCTGTTGCTAATTTTGAGAATGTTAATCAGTACAGGGTAGGTTTGTAGTTTATATTTCTCTTCCGCAAGAGCCGCATAAGCACGCATCCGACGCGGCATTTCTGATGTGTGGCGTAATTGTAACTCATTAAGGATGAGAAATTTCCCGTATTGGGGACTTTCAGCCTGAATTACAACATTGCTTTGTCGGCTAATCCATTGGAATTCTGTATTTAAGATTTCGCCTGTAACAATGTCGGGAATTCCTGTCACCCATTTTGCCCAATTATTTGGTGCAAGGCTGATTAATTTTTTAGTGCTAATATCGACAGCTTTGTTCATCAAAAAAATAGATGCGATCGCCCTAAATCAAACCCAATAAATCCGAGGATAATCGCTTGCCTTATCCTACCGTAAATTATGTCAATTTTCAGCCATTATCTAAGGTGCTAACCTGGCTTTACCTAGACGCTGCTTTTCATACCATTGTGCGATCGCAGGTGCCCAATCTTCAAAATGAGGCCACATCATTTCACACAATTTTTGAATTTCCAGTTGAGCATCTTTCTTATTTCTCAGGTCACAAAAATGCAAGAAAGACCTTAAATTGAAACTAACTACAAAATGCTGGCGATAGTCAAAAGGCACTTTACCTCTGGCGTGTTCTTCAGACATTCCACTCTCAAAATCAGCTTTATATCGTTTAGCTGCTTCTAGACACCACTCTAAATCTGCTGCTCGTTGCTCTGGTGAATAGTGATACTTTTTGCCTTGTCTATCAGTGTAATAACCAACGGGACGTAGATAAAAAACATCTTCTATATCTTTCTTACCTTCTACTACGTCAATAAATTGGTTGCCTGTATATCTAAAAGATTGCACATCAAATGATACAGAAACGCGATGAGTCCGCGCCTGCTGCATCACACTGTGAGGAAAGTAGCCACAATTGAAAACAATCTGGGGATGCTCTAAAGGCCCATAGTGTCCCCTCTCACCCGCTAAAAGCCGCTTAACAATAACTTCGCCGCTTTGTGACTCAGAAGGCCAGGAGTCGCGCTCATCAAACACAAACCCATCAGTATAGTCCTGGTGCATCGCGGCATAAATTACCTGCTGCGGGTTTGGTGTTTTGGCAATAACCTCTACTCGAAATCGATGCATTAGCTGTTGGGGAATGGATATGTGATTGAAAGTGCTTACGCACAAGGAGCGGAGCCTGTTGTTTAGACATGGCTTTGAACTCGATTCATCATCATATCTTTTCTCTGGCTTGCTTGGACTACTACTTGATTAGATTAAGATACTTTACAAATATTAATAAATTTGTTACAGTTATTTACATAAAGAGAAGACAAGGAAAAAATCCATGCGTACAAGTACTGCTATCATTGACGACCAAGGCAAGCTGAACAACTTTGCGATCGAGCCAAAAGTTTATATAGATGAGCAAGGCGATCGCACTGGTTTCACTCCCTATGCAGAAATGCTCAATGGTCGTTTAGCAATGATTGGTTTTGTCTCTCTCATAGCATTAGAAGTATTCACAGGACACGGTATTATTGGTGTTTTGGCAAGTCTGTAAAAACTAATTTCTTTAACAAAACTCTAAAAAAATGTAAGAGACGGTAAATTTAGCGTCTCTTTTTTTATGGAAAACCTAGTGCTAGAAAGAATCCCCGTGCGATTCGTTGTGAGTGAATCACGGTATCTAGTCCGTAAATAACCTTACTAACTCGCAAGAGTTGAACTCTCAATCAGATGTACGTGAAAGCCCTACCCGCCAGGTTCAGGCGTGACTCCTTTAATATTTTTGCATAGATGCGCAAAATAATAACTAATTAAGCGGACATGATATCACACGATTCAGTATGAGGAACTGCGATCGCAGTACTCAATAATGGTTTGCGTCCTTTGCTGGCGAAGTGGCATCCGCTATTGCAGACATAGGAAGCACAGCGTTTAGCACCCATCAGTCCAAAAGAACACGAGCGCAACTGGTTTCAAGAGCCAAAATTGCGGACTGAGTTGCACATAAGCTTGCTGTAGAGTCTGTAACATTCAATCATGACGGCACAAGACTTATTAGCTGTAGCCAAGATCGGACTATCAGGCTTTGGAAGATAAATCTAACAGAGAAGAGTTATAGTTATAGTCATACTCATACCATAGAACTTGGCAAACCATATCAGGGTATGGAGATTTATGGCGTTAGCGGTTTAGACAAAGCCCAAATAGAGGCACTGGAAAAGTTGCAGGTTTCAAGCTCTTGAAAAATTCCTGGTGTGTCGAATTAAATCTAACTCAACAATTAAGTTTTATCCTTCAAAAAAGCCAAAATGCTGCAAACCTTCTTCAATTCCAGCTGCAAATTGAGCTTTTGCTAAGTAACGATTTGGGTTTGGGTTAGCTTTATGCCATTTCAGCAATTCCTGTTTTGCATTACCGACGATAATACCTTTTTCTTTCTTGTCAGCAAACAGGGCAATATCATTACCAGAGTCGCCACAAGCAACAGTTTGTTCTATATCTATTTCTAAATTTTCGCGTACAAAGGTCATTGCCATACCTTTATTAGCCTTACGTGGCAGAATATCTACAACTTGAATCTCCACATCTTTACCGTTCTCGTATTTATTACCAAGGTTGTTAATATGAGTAGAGCTACCAAAGCTACAGATAACTTGAATATCTAATCCTTTCTCTAGTAAACGAGACTCTAGGTCTGACAAACAATTTCCAGAGATTTCTTTTTTATTAAAATAGCTAACTTTAAAAGGTCTTTGCTCACTCTCTGGCTGGGGCTTTAATTCAGCAAAAGCCTTAGATATCTCTACAATTAAGTCTCTATTCCAACCTTCAGAGAGATGATTTGACCACTTAGAATCTAGAGTATTGCTGCTACTGTAGTAAATTTCCGTACCTACAGCACATATAAGTACATCTGGTTCTAAAAGTGCTTTTTCATCTGTAAGCTTTTTGTAAAGAAAAAGTGATCGCCCAGTTGAATAAACAATCTTTGTCTTGTACTGTTGACGATGCTGTTCTAGCCGTTGATTTAACCTTGCCATTGCTTGGTCATCACCGACCAGCGTATAGTCGAGGTCGCTAACTAAAAGCAATTGTTTCACAGTATATACCCCACTATATCGACAGCAAAACTTGCTAAAACTTAAAACTAGAGTACTATACCACAAGTTAAATAAATTAATTTTTAAGCCATATGCCATATAGGTAATACCACAACTTGAAGCGGAGTTGCAGAAATATAAATTAAATGTAAAGTTAATCTACAGTAGCGGGATTGACCTTGACATTGTACCCCATAGCAGCGATAAAGGTCAGGCAATGCAGTTTTTACGCCAGAAGTGGAAATTTGCAGCAGAACAAACAGTTGTCTGTGGTGATTCGGGTAATGATATTGCTTTATTTGCTGTAGGCAACGAACGGGGAATCATTGTGGGGAATGCCCGCAAAGAGTTACTCCAATGGCACAATGAGTATCCCGCAGACTACCGCTACCTGGCAAAAGCTTTTTGTGCAGGTGGAATTATCGAAGGCTTAAATTATTTTGGTCTCTTGTAATGATTAGTTATTTAAAAGGTATAGTCGCTGGTATCCAAACAATTGGCGCTAATCGCGTGATTCTGACTCTGGAAGTGAATGGCTTGGGGTATGATTTGCAAGTTCCCCAACGGCTAGCCAATCAGTTACCAGAGTCAGGAGGAGTGGCGCAAATTTTTACCCACTTGCAAATTCGTGAAGAAGTGCCTTTTCTATATGGCTTTGCTTCCCCAGCCGAACGCGATTTATTTCGCCACTTACTGACTGTCACAGGTATTGGTGCAGCCTTAGCGATCGCACTCTTGGACACTCTGGAACTACCAGATTTAGTCCAAGCAATTATCGCTGGCAATACACAAATCCTCATTCAGGCTCCCGGTGTGGGCAAAAAAATCGCTGAACGCATCTGTTTGGAACTGAAAAGCAAATTAGTCGAGTGGCGCAAATCAGCCGGGTTCTTCGTCGCCACAGGCGGGCCAGCACCAGGAATTCTCGAAGAAGTGCAAATGACCCTCTTCGCCTTGGGATATACTGCCCATGAGGTCAGTCACGCCCTCCATGTGGTCAGCGAAGATATCGGACTACCCAAAGATGCCTACGTCGAAGACTGGATTAAACAAGCGATCGCTCATCTCAGTAGCGAACAAGTTTAATAGTCATTTGTCATTGGTCATTAGTCATTAGTCCTTTGTCATTAGTCATTAGTCCTTTGTCATTAGTTATTAGTTATTTTCCCCCTGCTCCCCTGC
>JADEXV010000282.1 GCA_015206945.1 Nostocales cyanobacterium LEGE 12452
CTGCCCCTCTGCCCCTTTGCCCCTCTGCTCTTGTGCCCCATGCCCAATTTGGTCAACAAACTTACCTTTAATTAATGACAATAGTTTACTTAAAAGCGTTAGCGTAATTTTACTGAGTTATATGTTGTTAAATAATCGATCAAATGATTAAGTCCCTGCTGTATTTTTTGTGGGCTGGTTTATTTGAAATTGGAGGCGGCTACTTAATCTGGTTGTGGTTGCGCGAAGGTAAGCCTTTCTGGTTGGGCATACTGGGGGGAATTGCTTTAGCTTTCTATGGGGTTATTGCAACTCTACAACCAACAAATTTTGGCAGAGTGTATGCGGCTTATGGCGGTGTGTTTATCGCAATGGCAATGCTTTGGAGTTGGAAAGTAGACGGGGTAACTCCAGACCGCTACGACTTAATCGGCGGATGTTTAGCTTTAATGAGTGTTTTAATTATCATCTTTGCTCCCAGAACTTAAGTAAAAGTTCTATGCTATTTCGCACCAATAACTTTTATAGTTTTCCCTTTGAAACAGATAATAATCCCACGCAAAATTGCAAAACTTTTTTCACAACTAACCCGTCAGAAGCAGGCATCTGGATATACACGCGTTTATACGGGAGATATAAAGAGAACTCATGATGCAGCATTTTGCAACTAGATGAAGTGGACTCTTACCCAACCCTCACCATACTTGCTTCTCCCTTCTTTTCCAGATGCTCTGCGATCGCACAAGTAAGGTATTTCTGTACCTTATATTGGCGTAGCCTCTGTCTTCGACACCTATTCGCGTTCATAGAGAAGTTTAAATCTGCTGCATATTTGTGCAAATTATCGGAAAATACTGACCATAACTTACAGTGCTTGTCAACTATCACAATTATTTTGGTTTGTAACAGTAAGTGACTAAAAACTCTTAATTTTGTCCGGCTTGAATAAAATACTATTCTTCTATTCTTCAAAAAAAAAGATGCAATGTAATGATTGCGTATTTATACGCGAATTTAAATCTTGGCATCTACAATCTGGATTATATTTTTGTTAACATCTCAAAAAAATTCAGGTTAAGTAACTTTCAAGACAAAAATGTGTCAATAAAAGTAATCAAATGTAGTTAAGGATACAAATTGTTGGTGCTTAGGAAAAAAAAGTGTTGAAGAAAGTTGTGATGATTGGAGCTATCACCCTACTGTTTTTAGGAGGGCCGTTGATGGGCAATGCTTTTGCCCAAACCCCAACTGTTGCCCCGCCTACCGCTGATACTGGAGATACAGCATTTATGCTGATTTCATCAGCATTAGTGCTGTTAATGACACCAGGATTGGCGTTCTTTTATGGTGGATTTGTGCGATCGCGCAACGTTCTAAACACATTGATGATGAGCTTTGTGTTAATGGCGATCGTCGGAGTTACCTGGATTCTGTGGGGCTACAGTCTTTCCTTTGCGCCAGGTTTACCATTTATCGGTGGATTGCAATGGCTGGGATTGAATGGTGTCGGATTAGAGATAACCGATTATCTCAAAGGGTCAAACCCGCCGGAAGTCGTCTCTTATGCCGGAACAATACCCCATCAGGCATTCATGATCTACCAAGCCATGTTTGCCATTATCACCCCAGCCTTAATTTCTGGGGCGATCGCAGAACGGATGAGTTTCCGCGCCTATTCGTTGTTTGTTTTACTGTGGTCAACCTTTATTTACGCACCTCTGGCCCACATGGTATGGGCGAAAGGTGGATTTTTAGGTTTGTATGGTGGTTTGGGTGCCTTAGACTTTGCAGGTGGCACAGTAGTTCATATTAGTTCCGGCGTTTCAGCCCTAGTCGCAGCGCTCGTCCTTGGCCCTCGGAAAACCCATCCCGATCGCCTTAGCCCGCCACACAATGTTCCGTTTATTTTGCTAGGTGCTGGCTTGCTGTGGTTTGGTTGGTTTGGCTTCAACGCTGGGAGTGCCCTATCTATTGCTAGTGGAACTTCTGGTAACTTAGTCACCAATGTGGCAACAACAGCCTTTGTCGCCACCAATACGTCGGCTGCTGCGGGTGCATTGATGTGGCTAATTTTGGAAGGGGTTTTACGAGGTAAACCAACAGCCGTAGGAGCAGCGACAGGAGCCGTTGCTGGCTTAGTGGGTATCACTCCCGCTGCCGGATTTGTCACACCACTATCAGCGATTTTAATTGGTTTCATCACCACCTTTGTTTGCTTCTATGCTGTGAGTTTCAAACATAAGTTACAAATTGACGATGCTTTAGATACCTATCCCGTGCATGGCGTTGGTGGTACAGTGGGAGCCATTTTAACGGCTATCTTTGCCACGACTCAAGTCAATGGAGCAGGTAAAGAGGGAGTGTTACGCGGTAACTTTGGTGAATTGGGAGTTGAACTACTAGCAATTGCCATTGCTTATGCGATCGCAGGTGTTGGTACGTGGATTATTCTCAAAGTTATCGATGCTACAGTCGGGCTGCGAGTCAAAGAGGAAGCAGAATTGCAAGGTTTGGATATCAACGAACACGGCGAAGAAGGTTACAACTCCGAGTTTGGCGATCGTCCTACTCAGTAATGAGTGCTGAGTTAGGAGTTAAGAGTTTGGAGTTTTGAGTTAGTCTGTTTGCTTTCCTTTCTCGCCAATTTACACTTGAAGATTGGGTAATTTGCGATCGCTAGCGTTAAAATTTGATTCAAATAATTGGTAAATTTCGCTAGTCGTGTCTACATCTGCAAAAACCTTTCCTATCTGGGCATTTTTCTCGCTGTTAACCAACGGCATCTTAATGTTGGCGGTCATTCTGCTAATTTGGCAACAGCAGAGATTGGCCGCTTTTTTTGGGATAATCGCATCCCCACAGCCAATCAACCTGAATAATTCACCACAAATTGCTACACCTGATTTAGGTCGCCGTCATCAACTCAGTTATCAAGAGTGGGTAGACATTCTCAACCAAGAAGCTAAGGTCGCCGCTGACCAACATCCTCCGCATTTAACCATCCTGGCGGGAGATTCTCTAAGTTTGTGGTTTCCCTCTGAGTTATTACCCGAAGATAAAAATTGGCTCAATCAAGGAATTTCTGGCGAAACCAGCAATGGACTATTGAAAAGATTAAAAATATTTGACCGCACCCAGCCAGAGGTGATTTTTGTGATGATTGGCATTAATGACCTAATTCGGGGGATGAGCAATGGAGAAATTTTAGATAATCAGCGGCAAATTATCAATTACCTACGAAAGACGCATCCCACAGCGCAAATTGTTGTCCAATCGATTTTGCCACATGGCGCAGAACAAGCAACTTGGAAAGGACGAGATAAACTTCTGGCCGTTGCCAATAGTCGCATTCGCCAGTTAAATCAGCAACTGCAAAGCATATCTACCAAAAAAGGTGTCAAATATCTCGATTTACATCCCTTGTTTACCAACAAGCAAGGAAATCTCCGCCGCGAATTTACTACTGATGGCTTACACTTAAGTCCTGAAGGCTATATGGTTTGGCGTTCTGCATTGCAGATTTATAGCGAGATTGAATTAAAACCCCAGCAAGAAAAAGAGGGGAAAAGGTTAAAGGGTAAAGGGTAAAGGCATTAAATCCTTTTCCCTTTGCCCCTCTCTGATAATATCTTTGAATACAACTCTGTATTAATCGCGTCTAGGCGCGAGAAAATAAGAAATAGTGAGTTTAAGTAGATAAATCTAATGGATACAAAAGCTTTTAAGCGCAGCCTGCAACATTCAGAAAATTACAATCGCAAGGGCTTTGGTCATCAAGCAGAAGTTGCCACTCAGTTGCAATCTGAGTATCAGAGTAACTTGATTCAGGAAATTCGCGATCGCAATTACATTCTGCAACGGGGTGATGTGACAATCCGACTAGCACAAGCCTTTGGCTTTTGCTGGGGTGTAGAACGGGCTGTAGCTATGGCCTATGAAACTCGTCAGCACTTCCCCACAGAACACATCTGGATTACTAACGAGATTATCCACAACCCTTCTGTAAATCAGCGGATGCAGGAGATGGCAGTAGAATTTATCCCCATTGAAGGAAAGAATAAAGACTTTTCTGTTGTTGGAATTGGTGATGTAGTCATATTACCCGCCTTTGGGGCTAGCGTTCAAGAAATGCAGACACTTCACGAGAAAGGCTGCAAAATTGTTGATACAACTTGTCCTTGGGTATCTAAAGTTTGGAATACAGTAGAAAAGCACAAAAAAATCGATTATACATCAATAATTCACGGCAAATATAAGCACGAAGAAACAGTTGCGACTAGTTCCTTCGCTGGCAAGTATTTAATTGTGTTGAATTTGCAAGAAGCAGAATATGTTGCTGACTATAT
Source organism: Nostocales cyanobacterium LEGE 12452 (assembly GCA_015206945.1). GTDB lineage: Bacteria > Cyanobacteriota > Cyanobacteriia > Cyanobacteriales > Nostocaceae > Nostoc. The sequence continues at coordinate 4,326 of JADEXV010000282.1, forward strand.
TATCAATGGTGGCAACCGTGAAGAATTTCTGACCAAATTTGCGAAAGCTTGTTCAGCAGGGTTTGACCCCGATCAAGATTTAGCAAGAGTTGGCATTGCTAACCAAACTACCATGCTTAAAGGCGAAACTGAGCAAATCGGCAAGTTTTTTGAGCGGACTATGTTACAGAAGTATGGCCCCACTGAGTTAAATCAGCATTTCCAAAGTTTCAACACCATTTGTGACGCTACCCAAGAACGTCAAGATGCCATGTTGGAATTAGTGGAACATAATTTAGATTTGATGGTAGTAATTGGTGGATTTAATTCCTCGAATACTACTCAGTTGCAACAAATTGCCTTTGAGCGAGGAATTCCTTCTTATCATATTGATACTGTTGAACGCCTTAAATCAGAATATTCTATTGAACATCGGCAATTAAATGGGCAGTTAATAACTACAGACAACTGGTTGCCTGATGGAGAAATTGTTGTGGGAATTACTTCTGGTGCTTCTACGCCAGATAAGGTGGTAGAAGATGTAATTGAGAAGATTTTCACTTTAAAAGCAACAGCAGCACTGGTTTAACTGTTCTCAGAGGGACTTACAAATAAAAAACATCCAATTACTTCTTGTGGGGTAGGCAGCTTTTAACTGAACGTAGCCGAAGTCTTGCCCACCTTACAAGAGTATTTTTAGTGTATTATGCACGCAGTTAAAAAGGGACTTCCAAACAAAAAAATATCCAACTATTTCTTTTCTTGTGGGGTGGGCGTCTCGCCATTGGTGTCAACTTAACGTGAAAGCCAGCCTAGAACAAGCTTTTAGACTTGAATGGCACTAAGATAAGAGCAAATCTATTATTCATAAGGCTTTTGGGTGTGGGGTGTTGGGTGTCGGGTGTAGTGAGGAAGAAGTTAATTAATGTCAGTACAAGTTTTCTACTTTTCTTAATTTTTTCCTACACCCGACACCCTACCCCCGACACCCTGTCCTGGCAAAGGTTTCATCTTTTCTTAGTGCCATTCCTTTTAGACTTCAAGATACTTCAATCCCTTTAGTATTTGATAGTAATTGCTCGTAATCCTTTGGTGTATCAATATCAATATCCCCTAGTGGAAATGGAATAGAAAAAACTTCATCGAGGTTATTATTAATAACTTTTTTTGCTCCTGAAGTTTCTTTTAAAGTGGCAAGTTCTGAAAAAAATGTCTGACTAAATAGAGCGGGTACACCTAATGTATCTCCATATTCACACGCAATAATTGGTTTATTTGTCAAATAATATGTATAAACAAGTTGATTGATAATTTTGGGAGAAACAAATGGCTGGTCGCAAAGTGTAATAACTACTGCTTCTATTTTTTGCGGAAGATTATTTAACAATTCAATACCACTCTTAATTGAAGTACTCATTCCACAAGCCCAATCCAAGTTCTTAACTACTTTAACGGGAAGTTGTTGAATTTGGGGATGAATCTGTTCTGCATTGGCTCCAAGTACTACTACCACAGGTTGACAAACTGAAGCGATCGCTATTTCTGTAATATATTTTAAAAAGCTACGTCCTTGGTAAAGCAATAGTTGTTTCGGTGTACCCATCCGTGTAGATGCACCAGCAGCAAGAATCATAATGGCTATGGTTGATTTCTTATTGTCTATAGCAGTCATAAAAACTATGTGGTAAGTAGCAAGCTTGAGTTGCTTTCATAACATTGGTGAATCGGTTGATTGCGATTTCTTAAAAAATTACCATTGCGGTTTGTTAGCACTGCTTGAATTTCTGCAATAATAGCGATCGCTATTTCTTGTGGTGTATCTGCTCCAATATCAATCCCAATTGGGCCATGCAATCTTTTTAATTGTTCGCTAGTATAATCTATTCCTTGCAGACGTATATCTTCCAGCAATCTTTCAGTACGCAGCTTTGGGCCTAAAACCCCTATGTAGCGTGTAGGAGATGGCAGCAACATTTTCAAAATCTCCAGATCGTCGAGGTAATTATGTGTCATCACTACAGCAACTGTGTGGGCATTTATAAATACCTGTTTATGTATAATTTCTCTGCGACTAAGAATAACATCACAAGGCATAGGAAATCGCGCTTTAGTTGCCTCATTAGCTCGACAATCGACTACAGTAACGTCCCAGCCTAATGCTTGAGCAAACTGGGCTACAGGTACAGCATCATAACCTGCACCAAATATTGTTAAAGCTGTAGGTGGTTGGATGACTTCGATGAAAACTTCGGCACTACCTAAAGGTAACTGATAATTATTTACCCTTGACTTTTGATTAGCAAAAGCTGCTTGACTATCTGCAAGCAGAGATTGAATTAAATTTGCATCTTTGATGTCAGTGATAATTTTACCATCAGGATACAGCAGGAGGCGCGACCCAAGTTTGACTTTTACTGCACCTTCAAAAGCAAAGACTGTAGCAATAATACCCAAATGTTTTTTATGAAAACACTCCTGTATAAAAGCGATCGCATTTGGTGTGCTTTCTCTCTCAAGACGTTCGATAAGAACTTGCACTATCCCATTGCACCCCAAACCAAAGCCCCAAAGAATATCCTCAGAGGCGGTGCTATCGTAAGTAACAACAATTGGTTCACCGTCTGACATTCGTTGTTGAGTATGCTCAAATACATCGTTCTCTAAGCAACCAGCACTGATTGTTCCAATTGTCCGACCTGTATTTGTCATCAGCATTTTAGCACCCGATCGGCGATAGGTTGAACCTTGAGTCTTAACTACAGTCGCAAGAAAAGTCATTTCACCACTTTTTTGACTTGACTCGAAGCCTTCTAAAATTGCTTGTAATTCGTTCATTTGATTGTTTATTTTTCTGTTTCTAGCAGTTTGTCAGCTTGAGCAAGTAGTGCCAATGAAAACAATAAGTCATTTATCTATCATTAGAATTAGCACAGAATACTGATTTTTCGTAACTACAGTGAATACTCTAAGCCACTCGCAAAATTAGAGGGTGGAGATGGCGTTGATACGGCTGATTACAGTAAATTGGGTCAAAGCTCTACCATATTCATTGATGGAACTCTTAAAAAAGGTGGTGGACTAGGTACAGATATACTTGGTAATTTTGAAAATCTTGTTGGTGATGGTAGTGCTGTCAATAACACTATAGACGCTTCAATGGCTCCTTCAGTACCCTTTTCATTTTTATCCGATCTATCAGTCAACGCCAACCTTGAAACTCAAAGTTTTGTAATGAATAATCTTCCTGGCGGAAACACAGCTAAGTTCACATTTATAAACTTTGATAATATCAAAGGTACAAATCAAAGTGACACCATTGTTGGAGATAAGCAAAATAATCTGTTATTTGGTAATGGTGATGACGATACACTTTCTGCCAAAAGTGGCAATGATATACTCACTGGTGGAAATGGTAACGATACTCTCACTGGTGGAGTAGGTGCAGATAAATTTGTTTTTACCAACGTATTAGAGGGTGTTGATATTATTAAAGACTTCAAGGCTGCTGAAGGTGACAAAATCCAGGTTTCTCAAGCAGGGTTTGGCGCGATTTCAATTAGTGACTTCAGTTATGATGCCCTAACTGGTTCTTTGTTTTTCCAAGAATCTAGATTCGCCATTGTTGAAAATAAGCCTATTGGTTTTCAAGCAAATCTAGACATTCAAATTGTTTAAAATCCGATAAGAAGAAAATAAGGCATTTAGTGTCAGTTCTAGAATATTGGGTAAGACAAGAACTGGATTGTAAAGTTGAGGAAAGAGGGGAGAGGTGGTGAGAGAAGTTATTAACCAATTTCTTTCTGTATCCTCCTTCCCACTCCCAATGTTGTATCCGCTACGCATAGCGGATACAAAGAGAAAGAAGAAGAAATACTTAACTCAACTGTATTGACTTACGGAGTAGTAGTTGGGGTACTCGTTGGAGTTGGGGTGCTAGTTGAACTTCCAGGATTAACAAGGGAACGAACCTGTTGTAGGTGTTCTTGGAGGATTGGTAGAGTTTGAGCTGCAAATGCTTTCACTTCTGGATCTTGTCCCTGTTCAGCTTCAGTTTGAAATAGAGAGACATCTTTTTCATGATCTTGAAGCATGTGATTCAAATATTGGCGATCAAACTTAGCACCAGAAAGTCTGGATAAGTTTTGCTGGATTTGCTTATGTTTGCTGTCGAGACTAGTTGGTAGCGTTACACCTTTTTGAGTCGCCAACTGTTTGAGTTGATTGTTCACTAAGGTATGATCTTGAACCATGCGCTGTCCATGCTGTTTTACCGCATTGCTAGCTCCACGTTGTGATGCTAGTTGTCCTAGTTGGACTTCTGCTAAACCACCTTGAGCAGCTTCAGTCATAAACTGTCTGTCTAAAGAACTGAGGTTATTTTGCCCTCGTGTAGCTGGTGATGCACTTGGGGATGGAGATGGACTCTCTGTCGTTTGCACAGATTGAGCAGGTGGAACTTCGGATATATTGTCGTCATGGGGCGTAGTTGGTGTGCAACCAGTTGCCAGAGACAAGGCGATCGCCACTATACCAGTAGAATATATTTTGAAGTTGGACATAATTGTTCTCCTTGGATAAAGCTATATCTTGCAAAGTTGAATGAAAACTAAGCGCGATCGCATAGTTGTACCTTCCTATAAGATTTCAAGGCTTTGAGGATAAATACATCTTCCAATCGACAGACTCAGCAATAGATGTAACTCATACCTACCTGACTTTTCACGGTATGTGGAAAAGGAGCAAGGGTGTGGGGTGTAGGGTGTGGGGTGTAGGGTGTGGGGTGTAGGG
>JADEXV010000283.1 GCA_015206945.1 Nostocales cyanobacterium LEGE 12452
TGTGTATACACAGTAGCCTGTTTAGACGGTCTTTCAACTCAACACTCTTCATAGTTGGATTCAAAAATCCTGAAAAAGCTGATGTTTGGACATTTGAGGGCAAAAACTCAAATTTTAAATTAAAACCTAGTGTTATACCTAAAGGCAAAACACCAAATCAGAGTGCAATACCAGGGTATCAATTAATGGATCACAAAATTCCCGAACCCCAATTTCCAGAGGCAGCAATGAGTTCCAGCCGTCAGGAAATATCGAATTTACCGATGAATGTCATCTATGGAGATGTACCGACAGATTTATCTGGACATACGTTCATTATCGCTCCTGTAGGTAGTGTTGCCTCTGGGGGCTTACCCAATCCAAATGCAACCCACATTTTTAACGGTGATGGGATGATTTACCGCTTGGATTGGCAAGCCGGACAGGTTACTGTCAAGACGAAACTGGCACGTACACCTTGCTTTTATGCCGATCAGGCAACTTTTAAAAATCCTGCTTATCGCTCTTATCAATTTCGCGATCACGGGTTGTTACGCTTCTCCCCTTCTTTGGGCTTGCGAGATGAGGTAGATATTGCCTTTCTCGCCTTTAATACGGCTAACGATAGCCAAGAGCGATTAATAATTACCTATGACGCTGGTCGTCCCTACGAAATTGATACCAATAGCTTGGAGGTTGTTACTCCAGTGGGAGGCAACACTGAGTGGAAATCGTTTTTACCTTTGCCCTATCCTTTCCCGCCTGTGTTGAGTACCTCTCACCCAGCCTTTGATGGTTATACTAACGAAGTTTTCTTAGTTAACTATGGGCGATCGCTGAGTAATTTTCTTGAAAGTGCGCGTTTCATTTATGACTTGGAACAACTACCCCAAGAATTCGAGCAACTGCTAAGTGCGATCGCTCAACTTTTAGACAACAATTCTTTGCGGATTCCCTTGGGGATGTTCTCGAAGTTTTCTCAAGGTTTCTCGCAACTATTGATTGGCTGGATTGAGAAATTGTTGGGAACTGCTATGCCAGATTTTGTTCGTCTGTTGCAGTGGGATGGTGTCGGTAAACTCCAGCACTGGGAGTTGATGATGCCGGATGGTTCCCCGGTGCGAATTGAACAAAGTATGCATCAGTTGGCAATTACCAAAGACTATGTAGTGCTGATGGACACTTCCCTGAAGATTGGCCCAGAACAAATTCTCAATAACCCATTTCCCAATAGTTTAGAAACTGAGCGCCTCCTGCGACAATTATTGACGCGATCGCAGCAGCCCAATTCTCCCATTTACATCGTGCGTCGGGCTGACTTAAAGGCAGATGTGACTACTGTGGTAGTCCGCCCAGCCGTAATTCCTTTAGAAACAGTGCATTTTTTGACCGATTACGAAAACCCTGACGGTCAAATCACAATGCATACTGCCCATCTCTGCGCCACAGATATCGCTGAATGGGTTCGCAAGTATGACATCTCAAAATTCGACGCTCCCAAATCTGCGCCTCTGCGGTTGGGAGGAATGTTATCTAATGGGCAAATGGATATAGGTCGTCTGGGTCGCTATCAAATAGACGGTGAGACAGGTCAGATTCAAGATGCTAAAGTAATTTACGATACTCGCCGTCATTGGGGTATAGGGTTCTACGCTTGCCAAGAAAAGCTGGCCTCTGGATTGCCTCCTCAGCGAATTGATAATATTTATTGGCAATCTCTCGGTTTTTGGCCAGAATTGCTGACTGAATTTATTTACAACTTGTACGAAGAGTATCCCTATCGGGCTGTACCACTAAATGAATTAATGCAACGAGAAGAAGCATTCCACAATCGCCCTTCTTCTTTGTTCCGGGTAGATACAATCAAAATGGAAGTGGCAGATTTTTATGATGCGCCCTCTGGTTACTTCATCAGTTCACCCCAGTTTGTACCGAGATTGAACGGCAATGGCAGTTCTACAGATGGCTATATAGTTTGTACGGTATTTGGGGGAAATAACAACGAAATTTGGATCTTCCAAGCCGATCGGTTAGAGGCTGGCCCTATATGCAAATTGAGCCATCCCCAACTGAATTTTGGCTTCACAATGCATACTGCTTGGGTATCTGCGATCGCACCTCGCACTGCTAATTACAATATTCCCGTGCGACAAGACTATGAATCGTTACTTAAGCAGCCAGCCATTCAGCAATTATTTGCAGAAGCAGTCTATCCGCATTTTTAGTAGAAGACGTTGCGATCGCAGTAATTGAACTGAGATTATATATTCACAAGGAGAAAGGGAAAGAGTAAAAGAAAAACCTTTCTCCTTTAGTCTTACAAAATTTTACATACTTTGGTTTAATCGCGCCTACTTACTTCGGCAATACCACGCTTTGACGCACAGCACGCTTGCGATCGCTTTTACGAATACCTCCAGCCATCTGATACTCATGGCTATTATTACCATATTTATAAGCAATACCACGCAAAATTTTCTCAGAATAGTCTGCTAAATACTGTTCATTTTCGACGAGCTGGGTTAGTAAGACATCAATAGTAGAGAGGGTGGTATTGTATGCTTCTAGAGATTGCCTCACCCTTTCGATTTTTTCAGTATAATCTTTAACTGTTAACCCTTCTCCGACATCGAGAGTGTGACTAATAGATTTAACGCTTGCTAGACGTAGTTCAGCTTTGCCAAGAGTACGTGAATTGCGTTTTCGCCTTCCCATAATTAATACTCATTTTCTCAATTTTTCATAACTCTATAGTGGACAATTGTTGAAGAGGTTGTCATACGTGGAATTGTTGATTTTTCTAAAAAAGCCTAAAATTTGTTTGCTTTATACCAATTTGTAATTACGAATTCTGAATTACCAATTGCGAATTGATATAACATCAAAGCGGAAGCTGCTACAGCTTGCGCGAAACACGAAAATGTTAAAGCAGAAGTTGCTACAGCTTGCGCAAAACGCGGAAACGTTAAAGCAGAAGTTGCTACAGCTTGTGCAAAACACGGAAACGTTAAAGCGGAAGTTGCTGCAACTAAAGCGGAAGCTACTAGAGCTTGCGCAAAACACGGAAACGTCAAAGCGGAAGTTGCTACAAGATCAGTTGCTCCCTTCGACTTCGCTCAGGGAGCGTTCGACTTCGCTCAGGGAGCATTTTGTGTCGAAGTGTCGAAGCCATCACCACCGAAGCCAGCCAACCTACTGTAATGAGTTTCATTTTGACATTCGGCTAACTTATGCAACAAATTTGTATCCCCTGAAATCAGAGCTTGCTTCTTTTTTCGACTCCAACCTTGCACTTGTTTCTCACGCTCAAAAGCATCCACTACGCACTGATAATACTCACAAAAAATTAGCTTCACAGGCAACCGTTTTGCTGTGTGATTTGCGCCCTCACCTTGTTGATGTTGCCACAGCCGCCGCTCAAGATCCGTTGTACTACCTGTATAGTAACTACCATCAGCACATTCAAGAATGTACATATAAGCCATAAATTGATTTGCGCGATCGCTTTCTAGTTATAAAAAGTGTTCCCTAAATAAAGCGTTCCCTGAGCGAAGTCGAAGGGAACACTTCGCTCAGGGAACACTCCTTCTAAATTTTCATCATCCTTGTAAAACTTGAACAACAATCAACTTTAGGTCAGCAAATACCAGTGAAGCGATCGCCCCAAAATTCCGAAAGCGCGATCGCCTGTTTTAATCAGTACAATCGCAGTAGCAGTAATTGATTTCCTTAAGCAAAACGTTCCCTAAACAAAACGTTCCCTGAGCGACTTGTACTGAGCGTAGTCGAAGTAAGTCGAAGGGAACATTCTAATTGCTTTTAGTACCAATGCCATCGCAGAGGTGCTTGTCGCTCACATTGTGATTTGACTGTAAATAAGCACGTAGCCTAGCGCAACTGTAAACGATTAAATCCTCTAGGTTATTTGGGTGCGCCCAGAGTTTGACGCTGTTGTCATAACTTGCAGAAGCAATGGTTTTGCCATCGGGGCTAAATGCTACGCTAATGACCGCATCGCTATGCCCGTTGATGGTGGAGATTTCTTTAGCTGTAGCCGCATTCCAGAGTTTGACGCTGTTGTCATAACTTGCAGAAGCGATGGTTTTGCCATCGGGGTTAAATGCTACGCTAATGACCGCATCGCTATGCCCGTTGAGGGTGGAGATTTCTTTGGCTGTAGCCGCATTCCAGAGTTTGACGCTCTTGTCATCACTTGCAGAAGCGATGGTTTTGCCATCGGGGCTAAATGCTACGCCAATGACCGCAGATTTATGCCCTTTGAGGGTGGAGATTTCTTTAGCTGTAGCCGCATTCCAGAGTTTGACGCTGTTGTCATAACTTGCAGAAGCGATGGTCTTGCCATCGGGGCTAAATGCTACGCCCCTGACCGCATCGCTATGCCCTTCCAAGCGGTTTACCTCTTGGGTATTGTAAATTGCTCGCTTCAGTGCCACTACAGCTTGCTGGTTAGCTGTTTGTTCTAGATTGGAATTTTTAATTGGTCTACCTGAAGGTTGTCTACCTGAAAGTTGTCTACCTGATTGTAGAGCTGCAACCACAGCCTCAATTTGCCTGTTAGAAAGTAGGGAAGCTTCAGAACTTTGCGCGAGAGCAATAGCATTTTGTTGTGTTGCTTCTTTGGCTTTGTTTTGCGCGTTCCACCATTGATAACCTGCAAAGCTAGCTACTCCGGTTAACCCAATACTAAACAAGGTAACAACTCTATTTTGCCGCCGTGCTACTGCCAACTTTTCCTGTTGACGTGCTTTCTCTTCTCGCTCAAAGTGAGTTCGGCGTTCTTGACTCTCTTGAATGTACTCCTCGGCTACCCCATTCAGCATTTGCCAATCCCTAAATCTAGCTAAATATGCTTCTGCTACTGCTAACCTGTCATCTTTTCTAAGAAAACCTGGCTTTTTAGAATTCTTCTCCCAGTCTTGGGCTTCGGCTTCAATCTGACGCTCAATGCCAATTCCCAACTTATATTCATCTTTCCACTCTCGCAACATTTGCCAATGACGGATTAAGGCTTCGTGGACAACATCTAAAATTACATCCTGGGAATCCGGCTCATCCCTCTTCGTAATTAATCGTGCATCTTTATCCGCTAACTTCTCGCTCACTTGTTGCAAAAGTTCCAAAGAATGATGGGAATTAACCAACTCGCGTAAACGCACGCGCCGCCTGACATCTGTGGTTTCTCCCATTTGCGTCAATTCCAGAAAAATCCGCCGCGCCACAATTTTTTCTGTTGCGGGAAGACTCTCATAAACTGCATCAGCGCGTTTTTGTAGCGTTCCTTCCACCCCGCCTAAATCCTCATAAGTTTTCAGGCTGAGAACCTCATGGTCTTGATTTCTCGACTCACGCCACAATTCTGTCAACGTATATTGCAGCAAAGGCAAACTTCCGGGGTAATCTTCAACATCATTAATTAGTTGCTGTTTTAACCTTCCCTCTATGCCTAATCCTGCCCAATCAGCCGGTTTAGTAATCGCTTCTTCAATTTCCTCACGGCTTAAGTGTTCAACGTTGATATAAGGTTTATTAATTCTGCCCGCAAATTTGGGATATTCTCGCCATCTCCCCCGAAAATCCGATCGCATCCCAATGAAAATATAGAGGTTATCTGTACAGTCAATTAATTCTCGCAAACAGTCAAAGAATTCTTGGCGCTGGGTGTCATCGCACATAGTAAAGCATTCTTCAAACTGGTCGATAATCAAGATGACTGGTGTGTTTAATGCTTTTAACTCCTCGCCGATAACATGGGCGATATTTTCCGTTGTCCCGCCTAACTTTTGAGATCCCCCTAAATCCCCCTTCAAAAGGGGGACTTTAAGAGATTCTTCGCCCCCCTTTTTTAAGGGGGGTTGGGGGGATCTAAGACTTTGAAAACACATACTAGGCAAGGAAAGTGCAAAAGCCTCCTGTAAACTGTTAACAGGAGATTCTTTAGGCGTAAAGGTCGTAATATAAGTCCAGCGATCGCTTCCTGGAATTTCTTGTCCTAGCTTCAGCTGGTAAAGTAACCCAGCCCGTAACATAGATGATTTTCCACTACCGGAAGCACCTAATACGGCAATTAGGCGATGCTTATCTCTTACCTGTTGAATCAACTGCTGAGTTAACGCACTCCGCCCATAAAAAACCTCAGCATCTTCCTTTGTCTCCTTAAAATACGACAGAGAACGATAAGGGCACTTATCCTGAAAACTTTTTTGCGAAAACTTAGTTGTCAGCAGAATTGCGCGTGCAGAATTAGCAATTAACGGACGCTGGACTGTATTCGGCATTCGGCTGATAATGAAATCTGCCAATTTGTGGCTATTAATAATCCCATCTGCGTCATTTTCCGGGTTCAATCCTGCAAGTAACGCCTGCGTCAACAACCCCTGCGTGTGGGGAATTTCCACTCCAGTTTCGTAAGAACGGGTTGCAGTAATGAAACAGTAGTCTTTATCTGTGGGAATAAATTTTAACAATTCACCGCTATAGCAGCAATCTAGCCAAACAACGACTCGTTTAGCCTGACTTCTTTGCAACTGCTCTCCCAACCAACTTAAGGGAATACCATAGATTTCTGCATCAGGTAAAACATCACTGGTAGCTAGAAATACTTCTTCTTTACCCGCCACAGTTTTGCACCACCCATGTCCTGAAAAGAAGAATAACGCTGTTTCTGGCGTAGGGTTTGGATCGGGAGGATTGAAAAGATTAGCGATCGCTTCTCTCAATTCTTGCACCTTTACCGCCCCTTGGCGGTCAATTTTACTTTCCCCCTTTTGATTTAAAGTTCTAGGTAAACACTGAGCGCGAAAAGGTCTATAACCGTATTGTTCTAATTGTTGGGCAATTTTCTCTGCATCCTCTGCTGCTGCTGTTAGCGGCTTCAGGGTGGTGTACTCTGGGTAATAATTAATTCCAATAACTTGAGCAGCCCATTCCGATGCCATTTTTCTTACCTGACTGACTCTGATAACTTTTTGGTTAAACTGTAGGCAAAATCTGTCCACAGCATTCTTTAAGTTGTATGAAAAATCACTAGAATACAGTGCAATAAACTAAATTGATTTACATAGCAAAAGGTATAATAAAAAACATTTTATTTAGTAAATTATTCTTTTTAGAGATAGAAAATTAAAACCGAACATGAAATACATGATGTAATTATCTCACTGAAATTACGTTTATACTATTCGTAGTGAGTTTGGTATAAAAACCTATGAATACAAAGGCTGACAATACTATCATTGCTTTTCTCTTGGCGTTTCAAGACTTAAAAACCGCCCTTGGAGAACAAGAGAAACAGAATTTAAAAGAAGTTGCTAAACAGTTAGACACCCAACCCAAAGCTTGGGAAGACTATATTAAAGGACGTTTATTAGAAATAATTACGCCTAACCCTGAGTTAAATCAGTCTTATCAATTGTATAAATCTCAATTAGATAATCTAGAAGAAATTCCTGATAATTTATTTCCTAATGAAGCAGAAATTAGCAGACTCAATACTCCTGATAAGGCTCCAATAACTAGAGGTTTTAAACCAAAATATGAAGCTACAGGTTACGAAAGCCAACTCAATAACGTTGTAGTCATTGTTGGTAGTTCTTCTCAACCAGAAGAAACAGTGAAACAAGTCAAATTTTTAGAAAAGTGGAAACAACTTTTATCTCAATCCAATCAATCAAATTAGTTTTGCCCTTGTGATGAGCGATTTAATCTATCCGACACTCGATTTGTTTGTATATGCTTTAAAAACTTCTTTAAACACAACTGATGCAGAAACACAAAAAAACCAAGCAGCTTTTTTAGAACAATTACCCTCTGATACTCAATTCTACGATCCTGAAATTGAAAACGAGTATCTAGAGATTACCCATCCTCCTCAAATTAACTTTATTTCTAATAATAAAACTTTAGAAGGATACTATTATGCTGTTAGATTAAATGACACTTATGGCTTGCAAATTGATTGTTCTATTAATAATCAAACTGAGACTCAACCAGCCAAGTCTTTTGCCATCTTAAAAACTGAAATTGAACAAAAACTAAATAAAGAACTGGCAATAATTGGAAAAACCTGGTTGCTTTCTGGTTGGCTACCAGAAAACTCATCTCAGAGTCATGAAGATATTGCCAAAGATTGCTATCATGATTTATTTAAAGATACTTCTTGGCAACCAGACAAAGGTACTTTTTTAGACGGGAAGGTTTTTGAAGTAGGGCGATCGCAATATATAAATCAGAGCCTAAAAAATGTAACAGCGTCTCTAAATAGTAATGAACATCATGTGATTATTGCTATTTATAATAATCGAGAGAGCGCAGAAAAAGCTGCGGAATTTTATAAAGATTGGATGGGTTTATTTTGTTATCGCAGCAAAATTTCGTGGGCTTATTGGCAAAGTCGTTTAGTCAAAGATTCTCTGCTCAATCATTATAAAAAAATAGAAGAAAATAGAAAAATTACTAACCAAAGTAACTATTTGCACGAAAATCAAAAAATTACCACTTCTCGCCAAATTTTAAATAATATCGATCGCATTCTCCAGCAATACACAATCGACTTACTCAACCTCTCTTTTCAAAAACAAATTATTGAAATTAACTTATCTAATTATCAACTTCGCTTGGCTCTGATTAAAGAAAAAGCAGGTCAAAATAATCAGTTAGATTTTTTAGAAAAATTTAGCGAACTAGCCAACAAAAAATATTTACCACAAATTACCAAAGATATCGAAAATATGCAGCTTGGCTTGCAACTTCTAGAAGATACAATTAACGCTACTCGCAGTCGCATAGAAGTTGAAAAATCTGAACGAGAGCGTAACTTTCAAGAGCTTGTAGCTGTGGGAGCATCCAGTTTTGGAAGATTTATCATTTATGGGAAAATGTAAAGGGAAATAACCCTGTGCGATCGCTGACAATGAACCAAGAGAAACAAGAACGGATCAAAGCCTGCTTACAAGAATTGTCAA
>JADEXV010000284.1 GCA_015206945.1 Nostocales cyanobacterium LEGE 12452
TGGGTTCACACAAAGTTTTATTGCGATAGTAACACTCAAAAAGAACATATTTCTCCCATTATACTTAGACATATTTACCGGATAATTTAAAAAGACTAAGTATTAGTTAATAGAGATAAAATAGAGCTATTAACTATGCCTTTTACAACCTATACTTTAGTTTTGACTTTTCTATTCAGTTTGCTAAGTCTTAATGACCAAATACAGATAAATAAATTATCACAGACACCTCTGACTACTTATAAAATACAACAGTTATTTTCAGAGATTACCAAATCTAATACTCCCAGTACCCCTGTACCTTATAGAGGCGGTGGACGTAGATATTTAATTGAATCTTTCAAAAATATTGAGCCTCTTGTTTAATCTGACTTTTCACAGGATCTGAAAAAATCAAAAGGTGTGGGGTGTAGTAAGACTTTCTGTCTTTCCCTACACCCAAACTTGTAACCCTACCTCCAGACTTTTTTTTTGCTAATTAGCCCCGAAAATATCATCAATGAGTGCTTCTCACGAAACTAAATACTGTTAAATTTCAGTTTTTTGACGACGTAGAACAGTGATTGCTTGCTGCTGAATTTGACGAACTCGTTCTCTACTGACATTCAATTTCTCTCCAATCTGAGCTAAAGTTAGTTCTTGATCGTTCTCTAACCCAAAACGCAAAATTAATACTTCACGCTGCGTCGGTTTGAGTGATTCTAATAAACTATTAATGTCTTGGCGCAAAAGTTCTTTGGTGATATGTTCGTCTGGAGATATGCCCTCATCTGGTAAAAGTTGACTAAGTTCTGTGTCTTGGTTATCTCCAATCTTTACATCTAGAGAAATTGGCTGCTTTGAACTGCTGAGAAAATCCCTAATCTGGCTTGGTTGTAAGTCTAAAGTTTCAGCAATTTCTACAACACTGGCTGGACGACCCAGTGTCTGAAATAATTCTCGCTGTACTTTTTTAATTTTGTTGAGTTGTTCGGTGATATGAATTGGCAAGCGTACAGTACGGGATTTCTCTGCGATTGCCCGTGTGATTGACTGCGTAATCCACCAGTATACGTAGGTCGAAAGCTTATAGCCGCGATTGGGGTCAAATTTTTCTACACCCCTTTGTAAACCTATTGCCCCTTCTTGCAGCAAATCTAAGAATTCCAGATTGCGCTTAGTATATTTTTTGGCAATCGAAACCACCAGACGCAAGTTTGCTGTCACCATTTTTTGTTTGGCTCGTTGCCCAAGATTTTGTATTTGAGCTATTTCCAATTCACTTTTGTCAACATCAACAGCTAATTCGACCATTGTTGGCTCCCTAGCTAGTTGTTGGGTAAGTTCATTTTTTCTTTGCTCAATTGCCATGATTTGCTGTACCTGCCTGCCATAAGCAATTTCTTGGTCTGCGGTTAACATTGGATAACGACCAATCTCTTGCAAATAGATACGAACCATGTCTGGACTCAGGCTGGACATACGACAAAACTTTTTTGATATTTAGACGAATCTAAAAGTATAAATCAAATCGCTTACTCATCTCAGGATAATCTGTCACTCTAATAATTAAAATCAATCACGCAGTATTGAGAAAATATTTGCTTATAAAGTATTTGTCTGATTTGATGAGTTTCATTTAAAATTATCACAAAAGAGTTATCAAAGATATGCAAAATGCTAATCGACAAAAAGCGATATTTGGAGCAGGCTGTTTCTGGGGAGTTGAAGCAGCATTTCGTCAAGTGAAAGGAGTAACTTCTACAGCAGTTGGTTACAGTGGCGGACACTTTGAGAATCCAACCTACGAAGATGTCTGTAGAGGAAAAACTGGACATGCTGAGGTAGTGGAAGTGGAATACGATCCGGTAATAGTATCTTATGATGAACTACTAAATTTGTTTTGGAATAAGCACAATCCCACAGCATCAAACCATCAGGAGCTAGATGTTGGTTCTCAATATCGGTCAGTAATATTTTTCCACACACCAGAGCAGGAATTATTAGCAAGAGCCTCCAAGGAGCAGCTTGAAAATAGTTCTCGTTATCACAAAAATCCAATTGTGACGGAGATTGTACCTGCATCACAATTCTATAGAGCAGAAGAGTATCATCAGCAATATCGAAAGAAGCATGGACGAGCATCTTACAGGATAGGCTAATCTTTCACCGGATTGAGGGGCTATTAAAAGTCGAATGCTGCAAATCCTCTTACTTGCTATACATATCAGGGAACTTTGCTTGAAGTTTAGCCAGCTTCGGCAAGTCATTTATTACAACATAGCGATCGCTCGGATGATGCACTATATAATTCTGATGGTATACCGCAGCCTGATAAAAACCTTTCAGAGAATCTAATTCTGTGACAATCAGCTTGTCGAAGATTTGCGATTTGTTGAGTTGAGCGATATATTCTTGTGCAGCCTGTTTCTGCTCATCGTTAGCAAAAAAGATCGCCGAACGATATTGCTTACCTGAGTCTGGGCCTTGTCGGTTTAACTCTGTTGGGTTATGCGCTACCAAAAAGTAGACCTTCAGAAGCTGGTTATATGATATTTTTGATGGATCGTAAGTGATTTTTACGGATTCAGCATGATTAGTTAATCCAGCACTGACAAGTGTGTAGTCTGCGGTTCTTGCATCACCCCCAGAAAAGCCAGAAACGACATCAGAAACACCTAATAGATGCTCAAAAACTGCTTCCATTCCCCAGTAGCACCCACCAGCGAAAACCGCTACTTGCTTTCCCTGCGGTGCAACAGTCGAAATATCAGTGGCGGGAGCAGAAAGCATCACACGAGATGCACCGTATAGGAGTAAAAAAATCAGCGAAATGATGGACAAGTTGCGTAATAACTGACGGGAGAGAGTAAAGTTATGAATTGACATGAGATTGTGAACTCCTTTATTTAATAGACGAAGAACCGAGTTTATCAAAACAGAATTCAGATGTTTCTAAAATTGCTTGCTCGGTGCGAGTTGGATAGTATTCTAGCAGTTCACAAATTTGCTCAAATAGTTCTGAACCTTGGTCATCGATAAGTAACGGCATGGTAGGTAAGATTTTAGGTTGATTGCTTAGTGGTTGAATAATATCTGTGTCTTCTTGAATTGATAGCTGAGACGAATGTAAATTAATCCAGCGAAAGCGAGAATCTTATTTTTGTTGAATCCTCAATTTATTGCTCTCCTTAAGGCATAGAAAAACTTGCACCATTTCTCTAAAATAATCGTTTTTTGTTTTCCCCTCCTTTTTGTCATATATTCTGTAATTTATTGGGATTGAATTCCCATTAACATCGCTGTAATATAAAGTAATTAAATTTAAGCCAATAATAGTTTTGTGGGCTTTCCCTGACCAAAAATAACTGATTAATTCCGCATTGTTTGGGTCACTGTAAATCTTTTCTATGACTGTATCATCTACACTTAATACCCTCCTACCAAGTTGATGATTTTCTCTATTATGTTGAATAAATCTTGTGGTTCGTATCTCTCTCTCAATAAAAAGCGATTGACGCTATCATGTGAAACATCTCCCAATATCTCGGCTAACCTACTGCATCCTCCATACTTTGGCTCTGACAGCAAAAATAAGGTGTAGATGTCTAGATTGCATTGTGCTGTGGAGGGTTTAGTAATTTCTCTCATTCTCCAATATCCACTACTAGACGACCCATATTTATCAATTCACTATTTTTTTATTCTGTCAATGCGTAAGTCCTATATATTTATCTTTACATAGTTTGGTTTTTTCGCGCTGACCTATTATTGATAAATAAAAATAGAGCAAATAAGTAAAATTACCATATATTTTTATTGGTAACAAACATAATATAAAAATGAAACATATCTAGACGACTTATGTTAGGGAATAAAATTTTTAAGACTGACAATACGAAATTCATCAAGACTAAATTGCTTGCATTTATTGTTTTTACGACTTTTTTACCATTACCTGCTAGTGCTATTACCTTCGTTCAAAACAGGACTGATTTACAAAGTAATGACAAAATTGAATGGTCAAGTCTAGGAAAAGTTATCGATCCTTTTGCTCCTAACCCTAGTACATTTCTCCCACCATCTTTTTCTGCAACATCAACTGGTGGTTTAGGAGTGAATGTCAATATTCCGTCTGCCGGAGGTGATATAACACCACCATTTATTTTTCAAAATAATCCACCAGTACAAACAAATTTTGGTGCGGGAGACTTCCTATTATTTACAGGTTTTAGTCCGACTATTATTCCCACCGGAAATCCTAATCCCTTAACAATTGTTTTTGATAAAAACGTTAAAGCTGCTGGAACCCAAATTGCTGCAAGTGGTAGCGCAAACCTCGACTATGAAGTATTTGTATCAGCGTTTGATGATGCAAATAATTTACTAGGCACTTTTTCTTTACCCGGAATATCCTCTGGTGCTAGAGATAATTCTGCTGTCTTCTTAGGTGTAAAAAGTGATACAGCCAATATTAGAAGTTTGGTTTTTAGCACTTCCTC
This sequence comes from Nostocales cyanobacterium LEGE 12452, assembly GCA_015206945.1. Classification (GTDB taxonomy): domain Bacteria; phylum Cyanobacteriota; class Cyanobacteriia; order Cyanobacteriales; family Nostocaceae; genus Nostoc. Next base: position 4,482 of record JADEXV010000284.1, read on the forward strand.
TCCCCAACGTGGCTTTGGAATTAATACAGTGAGTATTGCAACAGTAAGTGAACCCTATTCTGATTTCGGCTTATTGATTCTTGGTACTTTAGGTTTAGGTTTGCAAGGCTATAAATTAGCCCATCACAAACTGAATAACTAATAATAAACACAGATAGAGGCATTAGTTGATGTTAGTGGCGCACCATCTGGCTCGATTCAAGTGCATGGTCGTCAGGTTAATATCAGCGATGGCTCCCTGTTGTTCGCACAGAATCGCGGTGTCCAAGCACGCGGTCGGATTCATGTCCAGGCAACTGAACTGTAGCGAGCCATCAATGCATTAATTTGAGATTTTAGTTGTAGTATTTCCTCACCTAAAGGAACTACCCCAGCAAACATAGAAGCTTTACGCTTCGTTGCCTCTCTCTACTCGATGGACTGTGCCGCTTGACGAAACGATGCTATCGACGTGAGGCGATTGGAGGGACAATCCCACAGAATGTATTTGAAGCAATCAGGAATATCTCCCATTCGCAACGTTTTTGCACTTCTAAGCAAGTGAATATTTTGATTGTGGCAAGCTTGGAGGTTGTAATTGGGGATTCTGTCGCAAAGATGATGAATGTTATGGTAGCCGATATTGGCGGAAAACCACTTTAAAACGGTGGGTAACTCCAGATAACTGCTGCCCTTAATTGCTCCTTCGAGATAGTCCCACCCTTCAGTTTTGTGGGCGTAAGAGCCATCAAAGTTGTGCTGAACAAAGAAGACGCAGATGAGGATTGCCGCAGCACAAGTTAGCGTGATTGAGTAAACACTCACGAAAAAACTAAACCCAAGTAAATACCCCAGAAAAATCCAGATGCCGACTACACAAATGTTATTGAACAACAGATGCCAAAATTCAGCCGCAGTGTACCAATTTCTAGACTTATGAGAGGAGATGATTTGAGGTAAATCCATAAAAGGATCTTGCTGCAAGCAAGTCAGTAGATGAGTGATAAAATCATATATTCCGGCAATCAGGGCGAGTCTTGGCTTAATCGCGACATAGAAAAAACCTCCCGGAAAGATCATGAATGGGTGCCTCAGTAATTCATAACGCCTTTGGGCAGATGGACTGAGGCGAGCAAACTCCTCAGTAGAGAGTAATGCACTAGGACCGCGATAGCGTTGCCAATCACCGTTGCTTTTGTGGTGATAGGCATGTCCTCTTGACCACGGATATTGAGGGATCGCGTTGATCACCCCCAGAATAAAACCGATAATTTGATTAACCCTTTTTGAACGGAAGAGTGAATAGTGTCCGCAATCATGCATTAAAGAAAAACAACGCGCTGAAAACAGCGTCATCAAAACCATAGTAGGCACAAGCAACCAAAAACAAATAGCAGCTGCTTTGTGTGCTAAGAACCATAAAACTACATAAGGCACAACCGTATTCAGAATTTGATAAGTTGCCTGCAAGTCCCTGCTGTTCATGTAAGGACTCAGGACAAAATCCGACTTTTTCACTGCGGTTTCCATTAAATAAAACTTTCTCCTAGCGGCTGAAGTTCTTTTTGGGGTAAGTTGAAATAACTGGTAGCATTGACTTGACAGCGCCGCCTAATGTAGGATAGCGCACCTCCTACAAACGGAGATAGTCGGAATTTGTGAGTCCCATATAATAATCTATCGCCGCATTTTGATAGCAAGTAGGTTTCGGAATCTTGCTTAATTGTGGTTTGAGCATTCAGGAATAAAGTAAATCTTAGGGCATTAAGCTTGGTTGAAATTCTGACCAACGCTTGCAAACTTGTTCGTAACAATCGGGTGGAGTAATTTTTAATTGGTGTAAAAAAGTAACCTCAATCTGAGGTTCAACTTTTAGCACCAGAAGAATATCTTGATGGGGATTGTATGTTGCGACTGCTGGGAAAATAGATGAGATTATAGATGAGTTAAGTGATTGTGATTGCAAGTAAAACCCAATTAGATCGCAGGGGAGAAACTGGAGAGTGAAGGGAACTGTATCAAAGTTTGTAATTGTTGACTGAGTAACTTGAGTATCTACATCACATAAGACAACTCCCCGTCCAAATGACTGAAATCCTTTCCATGCTGTGTAACCAATGACCAGCAGATTATTATGAATAAAACTATTTTGCCAGTAGCCAAAATTTCCTTGCCAGACACTATTGGATGGTCGCATTGACTTCCTCCCGTAGCAGCAATGGAATAATTTTCCCTTGCAGTAGACTAGGCTTGTATTTGCTTTGAGGAAGAGCCGTTTGTTTAACAAAGGGATCAATAGCAGTAGAAATCTTCCCAGTTCGTTGAAGATAGAATTTCGGCATGATAATTAACTGAAGTATTAAGTAGAACGAGGTGAAAAAACCAAACTATGTAAAGATAAGTAAATACGTAGATTTTTTTTAATAAAGGTAACAGAGATATGGGAAACCGTTTAAGGGTATTTCTGACTAGAGAGCAAGATAAAACTCTTTTTAACCTGAGAATAGCAGATGTGCCCCAGAAGGTAAAAGACAGAGCAGAGGTAATTAGACTGAGCGCACATGGTTGGTATGTAGAGAAAATAGCAGCTCATTTTAATTGGACTGCACAGACAGTGCGAGAAGTTTTGCATAAATGGCAAGAAGTAGGAATAGAGGGGCTTTGGGAAAAACCAGGGCGCGGAGGAAAATCAAGGTGGGTGGAAGCTGACATGGTTTTCTTAAAAGAATGTTTAGAGAAAGAACCACGTACATATAACAGCGTTCAATTAGCCCAAAAATTAGAACAAGAACGCTCAATTAAATTAAGTCCTGACTGGTTAAGACAGGTACTAAAAAAAAGGGGATCATCTGGAAGCGAACGAGGAAAAGCCATAAAGGAAAACAAGTTCCGGTAGTACAAGAAATAAAACAGGCAGACTTAGAAATGTTGGAATTGTCTGCTGCTGTTGGAGAAATAGATTTAAAGTATATGGATGAATCAGGCTTTTGTGCTTGGAGTGAACCGAGTTACAGCTATTACTTCCGAGGCGAACAAAAACGTTTAGAACAAAGCAAGCGTCGAGGTCGAAGGTTAAGTATTATTGGCTTTCTTCAACCGTTAATTAGTTTCGTTTACGGTCTGGTAATTGGAGGCGTTTCACGCAAATCTTATATTCAGATGATGGAGATTGAAGCATCCCAAGCCCAAAAGTGTGGACGCATCAGAGTCATAGTGCAGGATAACGGGCCAATACATCGGTGTAAAGAAGTACAGCAGTTATGGTCAAAATGGGAAGACATGGGTTTGTACATCTTTTTTCTACCCAAATATTGTTCTGAGATGAATCCAATTGAATTAGAGTGGCAACACCTCAAAAAAGATGAACTAGCCTCGAAAACTTTTGAGGATGAGTTGGACCTTGCCTATGCTGTCATTGATGGAATTCAAACAAGAGGAGAAAAGGGAAGCTACAGTAAACAACGTGTAAGATTTAACTCTAATTCTTCTGCTTAATTCTTTGTTACATAGTTATAAATTTTCTCCACGGCTTACTTAATTTAGTAACTTAGCAATTCCTATGCATGATTGGGAAAGTATTTGCTCAGTGATGAAACAGGACTATGTACGTCATATACGCCATTGACGACCTCTTTTTTTTAAACTTTCACCTGTTAGTTAATACAGCATTTCATTGTTCCTGTGACTATTTGCAAACGCTACTCTCATCTGGAGTAGCGATCGCGATCGCTGCATCTCAAGACACAATTTGTAATGGGAATTAACCGCTAGTCCTCTCATAGAAAGTCGTAATCTGTAGCGTATTGATATGTGGGACTATGAGAACGTAAAGCTGAGTAGTTGTATAAATCTTCATAAAAATACTTATCTGTGCCTCGCAGATGTAAAAAAATTACAAGTCAACTTCGGCGGGCATTCTGACTCACAAAGCAAGCCTTGTTTACAGCTGCGGGACAGCGCCGGATTTACACCGGACTTTCCCCGTTTCCTCTAGCGGCTGTTCCCCACTAGAACCGAGATTCATCTGAATACTAACACAACTGCGATTTGCTTGCATAAAAATCAATGGTCAGTCTATACTTGCATTCGCTATTAATTGGAACAAGTCTCATTTTTTACTAAGCGTTTATTTTCTACTCAGCGTTGCGAGGTCGTTTCCTATTGCTTAGTAAACATGTTACAAAAGTAACAAATGCCAAAATATTGGGGTGCATAGTAAAGGTTACTGGGTTTGGGGGAATTCCATCCCTTTACCCTACTTTTGCAATAAATCTAGTCTAAACTCAAGTATTTTAGAGCGAAGTACAAATCACAATTGCTTGAATCTTTAACTTAGTGTTCAATGCTAACAGGTGATTTTTTAAACATAAATGCTGGACTATTCCATCTGGAAACTAAAGATGTATATGTAAATATCTATATTGAGGTTAGAGAACTTCCTGGGATCAAATCAACTTTCGCCTCCGAAACGGAATTATCAATTTTTTAGT
>JADEXV010000285.1 GCA_015206945.1 Nostocales cyanobacterium LEGE 12452
GCTATGTCTTTACCACTCAAGTAATTCATAGCTCTGGGTTTTCTCTTCTTGAGAGGAACTACTGATTTCTTGGGTGCTTGTGGCGGACGGCATTTCTCGCAATATAGAGGTCGAATCCCAAAGGTTTCTCGTTGTGTGGGTTGTTCGCACTGCTTACATACGAAGTTAAAAACGCGAGTGTGAATTTCTCGCTTGTGCGCTCTAACGGTGTACTCTCGGACTTCAATAGTTTTGCTGGGCATTGATTACTATGTAGCCTTACTTCTTTAATATAGTTTTTCAATATCAGTTCTGTAAGATCCGTGCATCATCTGGCTAAAACATCCTCTTATTCAAATAAATACTCTTGAATGTCATTTTGATGATGGCGAAGAATACTTATAGCTTTGACCTGGATTTGACGAATCCGCTCTCGGCTGAGGTTTAGCTGTTGGCCAATTTGAGCGAGATTGAAATGCTGATCGTTCTCTAGCCCAAAGCTTAAAGTCAACACTTGACGCTGTATAGGTGTCAATGGTTCTAAGAATTTAGCTACATCTTGCGATAGAAGTTCTTGGCTAAGGAGTTTTTCTGGTGAAGCGGCATCGCTGGCTAAAATTTCGCCCAATTCTGTCTCTTTTTCATCTCCCACTTGTTTATTTAAAGAAATGGCTGTCCGAGAAGCAGTGAGATATTCTCGAAGCTTATCTGTGCTTATGTTTAATGCTGATGCAATTTCTTCGGCAGTGGCATGACGACCGAGTTTTTGAAAGCTTTCTCGCTGTACTTTCTTAATTTTGGTAAGTATTTCAGTGATATGAACAGGCAATCTAATAGTGCGCGATTGTTCTGCTATGGCGCGTGTAATCTCCTGACGAATCCACCAGTAGGCGTAGGTTGATAGCTTATACCCCCGGTTGGGATCAAACTTTTCTATACCCCTTTGTAAGCCAATTGCTCCTTCCTGAATCAAATCTAAGAATTCCAAATTGCGGTTCTGGTATTTCTTAGCAACAGAAACTACTAGTCGCAGGTTAGCTGTCACCATTTTTTGTTTAGCCTTTTGACCAAGGTGTAGTGCTGCTCGGACTTGTGCTTCGGTTTTTTCAACAGCGTTGGCTAATTCTTTCATTGTTGGTTCGCGGTCTAGCTGTTGAGTGAGTTCATTTTTAGATTGCTCAATGATGGCAATCATTTCTTGTACCTGTCTACCATAAGCAATTTCTTCCTTTGGCTTTAATAAAGGATACTGACCAATTTCTTGCAAATAGATGCGAACCATGTCTGAACTCAGGCTGGACATACAAACTTTTCGACTTTTTTAAACCAGGGGATTTAAAAGTATAAATCAAATAGCTCATTAAAATTTTCTATTTTTAACCGAATACCGTGGGTTTAAATCCCGCAGTTCAAAATCGCGCAAGTTTTGGGTCAGGGTCTAAATCCCCATCACAAAACTTAATTACGAATTACGAATTATTTAATAGCCAAGGCATATCAATTCAGTCCTGCCTGAAATAACCTCTGCTGTAACCTTGTGTACCGCCGTTGGTCATCAGTAGAGCGCACTGCCAGAGATATCGCTTTTTTTGCTCCAACTACGATCGCTAACTTCTTGGCACGGGTCAGCCCGGTGTAAAACAGGTTCCGGGTCAACATCATATAGTGCTGCATATAAATTGGCAGAATCACCACCGGATACTCTGACCCCTGGCTTTTATGAATAGTCACGCACCACGCTAGCGCAATTTCATTCAGGTCAGCGTAATCGTAAACCACAGTCCGCTCACCATACCCAACAGCAACTTCCTGCTCGACAGTATCAATGGCTTGGATTATTCCCAAGTCGCCGTTGAAGACTTCGCGGTTGTAATCATTGGTCAACTGGATAATCCGATCGCCCTCACGTAACAAATTCCCACCTCTGTTAATCTCCACCTTGTCGGGGGCGGGTGGATTAATCAGCTGCTGTAACACGGTATTAAGATTGCGTGTACCCACAACTCCCCGTGTCATTGGGCAAAGCACTTGGACATCAGTGGCAGGATTAAAACCTAAGCGTGGAATCAAATCGGTAATCAACTCGCAGATTGCCTGTACACCATGTTCGGGCTGATGTCCGCCGCCGTGCCAAATACAGTCGGACATGGGACTATCAGATATCGGCTCAATTGTGGGATAAATTCCTCGATTAATTTGGTGAGCAGCAGTGATAATGGCACTTGTTTGAGCTTGACGGAATACCTGGGTCAACCGCACTACTGGCACACGACCAGAATTGATTAGGTCAGCAAGTATTTGACCTGGCCCCACAGATGGTAGCTGGTCAATGTCACCCACCAACAATAGTAGAGCGCCAGCCAATACTGCTTTAACCAAGGAGTAAGCCAGAAACAAATCAAGCATCGAAGCTTCGTCAGCGATAATTGCCGTGTGGGGTAAAGGGTTTTCGCTATCGCGCTTGAAACCCCTTGAGCGGGGGTCAAATTCTAACAAGCGATGTATGGTTTTAGCTTCCAGCCCAGTCATTTCACCTAAGCGTTGAGCAGCCCGTCCCGTGGGTGCAGCCAGGGCAATAGATTTACCCATTGCTTTCCAAAGTGAGACAATCGTGTGGGTGGTGAAAGTTTTTCCAACGCCAGGGCCACCAGTAAGGATCATGATTTTGGAATAGGCTGCTGTTTCTACAGCTTGGCGTTGCTGTTCTGAAAGCTGAATTTTACGGCTAGCGGTGAAGCGGTCTATCCAATCACGCACGCGCTCAATGTCATTGCTGGCAGGCTTTTCCAAACGTTGGCGTATCAGTTGAGCTAAATTCTGTTCAGTATGGAAGTAAGTTGGCTTGTAGCAAAGTAGTGTTTTCTCTTCATCTCGCTCTCTAATCAGTTCATCTGTTAGAGCCATGTCTTTGATGATTTGTGCAATTGCTTCTTCTGTGGGCTGATGAGATTCGGTAGTCAGTAGTTTTATTACCGACTCAATCAATTCGTTTTGTGGCAGGTAACAGTGGCCATCTTCGGCAGCTTCACTTAAACAGTGGATAATTCCTGCACGGTAACGAAATTCTGAGTCCGGTGCAATCCCTATATTTCTCGCAATCTTGTCAGCAGTCAGAAAACCAATACCGTAGATGTCGGCTGCTAGCTGGTAGGGGTTTTTGGTAACAGTGGCGATCGCTTCATCCTTATATTGCTTGTAAATCTTCACAGCATAAGTGGTAGAAACGCCATGCCCTTGGAGAAATACCATCACTTCTTTGATGGCTTTTTGAGTTGACCAGGCGTTTTTAATGAGAGTGATCCGCTTTTTGGCAATACCCTGGACTTCAATCAGTCGTTCAATCTGGTTTTCGATGATGTCGAGGGTTTCTAGCCCGAAGTGAGCAACAATCCGTCTTGCCGTGACTGGGCCAACACCTTTAATCAGCCCACTACCCAAATATTTTTCAATTCCAGTGAGAGTGGCTGGTTTGGTTTCTTGGTAATTGATGACTTGGAATTGTGGGCCAAATTGTGGATGGTCACGCCAGAAACCAGTTAGCTGTAGAGTTTGACCTGGCTGAATATTGGCAAAGCTGCCGACAATTGTTGTGAGTTCGGTGCTACGGGGGCGGGTCAGTCTTGCCACAGTGTAACCCGATTCACCAGAGTAAAAAGTTAGGCGTTCTACGACTCCGGTGATTGTTTCGTGTTGAGGAAAGGCGCTTACTTGTTGAGGGGAAAGATTAGGGGGAGTGGACATTGCTTATGATCAGATGCCGCACATCATTATAATACTGGGAGTGGAGCCATCATAGTACATAAATACTATATAGCATACCCAACATTAGCGTCATCGACAACTCACCCTAATTTTCCTTCGTCACTCCTATATGTCATAGCTCTAGGTTTCCTTTTCTTAAGTGAGACTACTGAATATTTGGGTGGTTGAAGAGGGCAGTAGCTTTCGCAGTAAAGCGATCCTGCTTCTATCTATTATCAATGAGGTGAGCAAAAACTTTTAGAACAAAGTAGATGACACCTTGAATTAGTAACTCACTTTGTCGGGGATAACTATATTACAAAAACTGCTTACTACATCAGGGTTTTAATCTCATCGAGCTTTTCTTGAAGGACTTGGCGTAGTTTAATAAGTCGTGTCTGTTCCAATATTTTTAAATTTATTGACTGGATATCCTTAATAGTTTTGTCCATCTGTTTGTTCTGCTTGGCTTTAGAATTAGAAGTACTATACTGCTCTAAGGTTTGCTTAACTAGTGTTTTAGTTTGGCTCAATGATAGTTTTTCTTCGATAACTCGATTAGTTACCTGAGTACGAATCATCAAAGCTTTAGATTCATCAATCTTCATCTGTTCAGAGGATAATTTATTGAGTTCTCTTACTTTGCTGGTTTCTAACCCTTCAGAGCGAATGACATTTTTGAGATCTTCCGGCACTTTAAGAAGAGGAAAGATATTGTTATTAATCGATACCGGATTGAGTTGTAGTCCTAACAAAACTGAGACAATCTCATGTTCCTCATGTTCCTTGAAATCAGATGTTTCTAGCCATTCTTGCTGTGTCATTAAATCAGAATCTTTAATCAGTGCGAGATATTGAAGCTTCTTGCTGCGGATTAGTCGGTTAATGAAAGCATTCAAAAACTTTGGAATCTCGTCTTCTCGTCCGCTCAGATCGGGATACTTATAAATAATTAATCGAATAAGAGCAGTTGCTAAGTCAAGGTCATGAAGTTTTTGGGAGTGAATACTACTTACTAGTTGACCCTCAAAAACTACCACTTCATCTGAAGTTTCTTCTTTAGGTAGAAAGACAGCTTTCAGTTTTGTCATTCCAGCAAATGGAGCTGACCTCCATCTGAGTTCTCCATCAAATATTTTGTAGCGTCCATCAAGTTGTGGAATAAGCACTATTGGGTTTTGCTGACCTTGCCGACGCAGACTTTCTGCTCGTTCTTGGATTACTAATTGAGGAAACGTTTGTCTCGGTTGAGCCGGATCAGGATCTATAATATTTACTGCAATTTCATGTATCCCTCCTTGAGTAGCCAGTTGATTAGTGAGTTGCTCAATTTGTTGCTCTAATGTAGTTTTTTCTTCTGAACTAAATACATTTGTTCGCAGCTGTATAATTTCTACTTCGAGTTTCTCTATCTGACTTTTAAGTTGGTGAATTTGCTGAGACTGACCTGCTTGGCCAAACAGTTGACTAATTTCTACAGGTTTTTTACTTGGCATTACAGTTCCTCTGTCATCAATTTAATTAAGCTAGTCACAATAGGTTTAAAGTCTTCACTAGCATCATAACCAGGTCGATATAAATTTAAGGGTAATCCAGAACCGCTAGCTTTAAGGTAGTAATTAGATTCTCGAATATAGGGAAAGCATCGGATTCCCATCTGTTTAATTAGAAAGGGAAGAGTTCTCTCAGGCTCAATATCAGTTCTGAGGTTGCCTTTTTTGTCTAAACCTAAAATATCTCGATGTGCCCCAACGCCATATAAATCTACTCGTGTAGGTACAAACCCTAATATTTCAGGTTGAGGTTTCAATCTCAAATCGTCTACTTTACTATAGAACCAATCTAAAAAACCTGCGAAAGCTCCTGTATCTTTATATTCTGGTTTGATAGGAACAAGCACATGTGTAGAAGCTGCTAGTGCAATCAAACCCATAGGCTCTAAGGAAGCAGGAGTATCAAAAATAATCAAATCACTATTTAAGGGAAAATCTTCTAATCTATCTTTCAGTGTGTAGTGACGGCGATTATAGTTATATATTTCTGCAATGCTTTCTTCGAGAAATTTTCCTCCTTGAATAGCCGTCACCGTGGGAAGATGTTCTGTCCACAGTGGAACAAGTGGGTAGTCACCTGTAAATGTTTTTTTGAAGACAGCAGCTAGAGACTGCTCCATTGATGCTGGTGCAAGCCTTGCAAAAATACATAGTGAGCCGTTTTGATCGAGTTCTATTAGGGTAACTTTGTAGCCTTTGGCACCTACAGCATATGCTAAATGGGTTGCTACCGTGGTTTTACCTGACCCGCCTGCATTACTAGCAATTGTTAGCCGGATCTGCTTTTTAACTGTTTTCTTTTTCATTACAATGTCTTTTAAAACTCAAATCTTTGATAGTAGCAACTTGAGACATAATATACGGGTCGGTTATGAAACTAACATTAGTTTCATAACCTTGTATATGGCTAAGGTTAATTTCTTCTGCTCTAAGATTCGCTAATTACTACTGTTCTAGCACCTACCAGTAGCCCACCAATAACATCTTCGAGGTGTAACTGTGGGAAGATATTAGAAAAAAAGGAACATAGCATTGAACTAGCCAATTACAAAGGTTAAACTTTTCCACTCCCATTTGTAGATCAGTTGCCCCTTCTGAGTCAAATCCAGCAGTTATAGGTTATTCCAGCAATATTTTTTAGCTACTCCAACCTTCCCTTCTTTACGCACTGCACTCCTGCGAATGTCTCGGATGATGCAGGTTTAATTGAGATATTAACTCTCAACATCGCTTATTTCCAGTCAGAACCCGTCGCTACTCCCAAAATCACGATCCTGCTAGACCACGCTTATCACCCTGAACATCTTACAGAGGCATTGAAGTATAAATCAAACAGCCAACCATCTAATTTAATTTCTGCTACGTTGATAAAAAAGATTTCAAAAAATCCTATTGGGGGCTACATGGGGGCTATGTATACCCCAACAGTAGTTCGGCACTTTAATGGCATTTTGACACCTATATAGGGTACATATAGGTGCTAAATGGGGTATATTTAACTATCTGACATTTTGTACCCCACTTAGCCCCCAACGGGTTATGATAAGCTCTTGAGTCTGGATAAAAAAAGGGTAGTTCTTTTATTCTTCTCTTTCCTGCTCCCCCAAATCACCTGAACAGAGAATTTTTACAAATTAAAGTGTATTACTTGGAGCCTATGTCAAACATTCACACGTTACAAAAAATTTTTCCTGCGGGTTTCGATAACGGTTACGGAAGTCTTAAACTTTTAGTCGAAGGGTTTGAAGTAGTTCGTGTCCCTAGCTATATTTCCACTGCTGAGATGGAAGATGTTCCAGGACGGGTAGTTTTTAACGGCACTGCTTACACAGTCGGAGAGTCTGCTTACCGGACAGGGTATTATTTTGACCGCAACACAGACAATAATGAAAACAAAGTCAACAACGCGTTATTGACTTTATTGGGTGCATTGGCACATCTCCCACACCGTAGGGCTTGGCACTTAAAATTAGTCGTCAGTTTACATGATGTTGCTCTGGCATCAGAACTACAAAAAGTACTCAATGGAGAATATCAGCCAATACTTGCTGGCAAGCAATCAGAAGTAAAAGTAGAAGTGCTAAAAGTTGTACTCGAGGGGATGGGTGCATTGTTTGGGCATCCACTACCAAAAAAATTAACCATTTTAGACTTTGGCAATGGTACGACCCTGTATTCTCGTTACAACCGGGGTCAGCGAGAAGTTCACACTGCCTACCCTATAGGTGTAGAAGTTCTTATCGATGATATTTCCCAAAAAATGAAACATTTAAATGGAGGAAAAATTGGAGATCCATCCAAAATCCGATTTTGTTTGGAAATGGGGCATACCCGATACAGTCGTGACATCGATATCAAAGATATATACAGTAGTTGTTTGAAAGATTGGTATGAAAAATACTTGAAGAAAGTGGTGAATCTGACGCTAGATGCCAAGCACCAGGGGGATGAAATCTGGGCGATCGGTGGAGGCTGCCTCTTACCAGGATTTAAGAAGCTGTTGGAGAAAAACGGCTTCAAAATCCTGGACAATCCGGTAGAAGCCAATGTCTCTGGGCTTTTAGAGATGGCAAAGACCATCAGCAGCAAGAACCCAACTACTACATCTTTTAAGTGAAGTTATAACAATGGCAGATAAAAAAGACTTAGCACCGGAAAAAGTTCGCCTCAAGGATAATTACCGAGAGCGCATATTTGCAGAATCCCAAAAACTAGATAAAAGTTACCTGGACACGCTTTACTTTATAGTTGATTGCTATTTTGTTTTCATCAAGGCTGGATTACCTGCACAACTTTTAGCTGACACACCGATTAATACTGAGTCAAACAAACTTCCTTCAATGACTTCAACTCCATTTGCACAGGAGAAAGAAGAAGATTTTGAAGGGGAAACATTCAGCCTTGATTTTGATTTGTAACCGTTAGAGGTCATGTCGAACTATAGAACAGCAAAATCAAATCTTTCTGACTCAATATGAAAAATTAAAACGGGAACTGCGTTTCGCAAAAAATACTCCAGAAGGAACGATGGTTTCCGATTCTCGGAAAGCTGCCAACAAAGGCATTGACAAAAACAATCCGCAGTTCGCAATTCGCAATTAAGAAAATTAAAAACTTTAGTTATGGGTTTCAAGCCCAGTTTCAAAAAAGATGTGTTACGAGATGCCGCAAGGCACGAGAAATACGGCGTCCTTGTTTCAACCCTACGACTGTAAGTCGTGGGATCAATTGCAAATTGCGAATTGGAAATTGCGAATTATGTTGACTCTATGGCTATTATGATAGAAACAATAGACTTTTCAATTTAACGTTGTTTCTCAGATGCAGGGTTTTGTCAAGGACTTTAGAGAACAGAAGATCGCTATCAAAGAATTTCTCCGTGGGCCACCTTGCTTACGCTCCTTAGACGAAGAAATTATGTCAGATATTCTTGAGCAGATGTTGTCAGAATTAATCGGATAGTAGTTCGATTATTCTTAACAAATATTAGCTTGGTTTGTAGTTGATCTAATAAATTTAAAAGGATTTTACAGAATTATGCCAATTAAAAAAAATATCGAGCTAAATCTTGGATATTTCCTTAATCCAACAGAGAAAAAGATAGTTGTAAATTTAGCTAGTAAAGATATTTTAATTTTAATCACGCAAGAA
>JADEXV010000286.1 GCA_015206945.1 Nostocales cyanobacterium LEGE 12452
TTGCCACGATTACAAACACATGAGCAAAGGCGCAAGCCAAGAACATCGGGAGCCGGATGCACCTAAAGGCGCACGTCCGGTTCTAAAAGAGAGGTGCGCGAGATAATACCCGCCATCGACTCCACCCGAGGCAGGGTATCCCTCATCGCGTAGCCGTGCTGATGTGAAAGCGATTGACGTAAGTCCGTTGAATGCAAATCTGTTGGACGCTGTAGTGCGGCTCGTCAGGCTTTTGGATTCCCCTGCTGAAGCTCATGTTCTCGCACCACTGATTAAGCGGGAAATCATTTACCGACTTTTGATGGGAGAGCAAGGTAATCGGCTCCGTCATATCGCAGTTCTGGGTGGCTACACCTACCACATCGCCAGAGCCGTCGAGCGACTTCGTAAAGACTTTAACGAGCCGATCAAGATTGAAAGCATCGCACGAGAACTGGGAATGAGTGTATCGGGCTTCCACCATCACTTCAAGTCTGTCACTGCCATGAGTCCCTTGCAGTACCAAAAGCAACTGCGGCTCCAGGAGGCTCGCCGTCTGATGCTGGGGGAAAAGCTTGATGCTACCAGTGCTGCCTACCGCGTGGGTTACGACGATGCCTCGCATTTTAACCGGGAGTACAAGCGGCTTTTTGGTGCGCCACCGATGCGTGATGTGGAGCGGCTGCGAGAAGCTGCTAGGGAGACTACTAGTTCAATAATATGATGACAAAATTTTTGACTGCAAAAATAAGAATTTATGTTTTCTTTTTCAAACACTAGTTTGAAATACTTTTATCAAATTTCCAAAAGTATCTAACTGCACATATTGGCTATGATAAATAATTTCATTAACTAGTTAATAAAGAGGGTGTAACCTATGACTATTAGAGGTTGTAAGGATAATCTTCTATTAAATAGATAAATAATTTGAGATTCGGGAAATTAATTAGTGGGATGTATGTTATGGTTTTTATAGGAATCAAATCAAGTGAAAACACAAAAAGACTTCAAGACAACTTTGAGGCAAGCTCAAGAAAGTTTTTTTGCTCTGGTAAGTCCCCTTGAATTAGCTACATCTTTTTTAACGAAAATCTAAAACTAGATTGAGTAGGATAGTAGCCTTTGTAACAACTTGAAGTCAATCAAAATTTATCTGGGTACGAGCCAATAAGAGTTGGCTAACCTAGCTAGAGCATTACCTGCCAGAGGCATTACTCTTGGAGTCTGGGAAGAAAGACTCTTAGTACAGCCTAACAATTCAATAGAAATACAGAATATTTACTAACTTCGTCTTGCGGAAGTAAACGTTTTCAACCGCAAACTAAGTTGAAGCAGTTGCTGACTTTTGGAACGAAAACTTCAAGCAGAATGGTGTCTTTCCATAATTTATAGGAATTTAGCCATAGTGTCAAAAGTCGCCAAGATAGTATCTAAGCCAGAGTGTTAGGGTTTGCTTTTGCAGGCATTATATTACTGCACTTGTAACTGCTACTTTTAGGCTGAAATTTATCTTGCTGCATCAATCACGAAACGAGAAGCGCTATAGATTTTCTTGGTTACTTGACATTAGCAAAATCACACAAGTTGTAGCGACCATTTAAGAGTGGATTGCAATTTGGTTGGTTGTGTGGTTCAAGGAACAAATCTGCGTTCATTTGAATTCCTGCTGCAACCACTCTTGAGGCTTGAGCAACCATTTGGGATTCGTTACAACAACTGATAATGCTGAAGTCATAGTTTCAAAGGGTTCGTTATTAAGAGATTAGATTTATCTATCTCTTAAGCCATCGCTTCGTGGGTAAATATGTTCTGAATTTAAATGTTTTGCCAGGATGCGATGTGTAGCAGCAAGCCGCTATGCGTCAACGCCAATAGGCTCTACTTCCCTACGACGCCAAGGGTAAACAACTACATCAAGCTTACGATTCATCAACTAAATCATTGTAGGAAACACAACCATGACTGACGAAAAGATTAGACAAATAGCTTTCTATGGTAAAGGCGGTATTGGTAAATCTACCACTTCTCAAAACACCCTAGCAGCAATGGCTGAAATGGGTCAGCGCGTCCTGATTGTCGGTTGCGACCCCAAAGCTGACTCTACCCGTTTGATGCTACACAGTAAAGCTCAAACAAGTGTTCTTCAATTAGCTGCTGAACGTGGCGCTGTAGAAGATATTGAACTCGAAGAAGTAATGCTGACCGGTTTCCGCGATGTACGTTGTGTGGAGTCTGGTGGTCCTGAACCTGGTGTAGGTTGCGCTGGTCGTGGTATTATCACCGCTATTAACTTCTTGGAAGAAAACGGTGCTTACAAAGATGTTGATTTTGTAAGTTACGACGTTTTAGGTGACGTTGTATGCGGTGGTTTCGCTATGCCTATCCGTGAAGGTAAGGCACAAGAAATCTACATCGTTACCTCTGGTGAAATGATGGCAATGTATGCAGCTAACAACATTGCTCGTGGTGTTCTCAAATATGCTCACACAGGCGGCGTGCGCTTGGGTGGTCTGATTTGTAACAGCCGTAACGTTGACCGGGAAATCGATTTAATCGAAACCCTGGCAAAACGTTTGAACACTCAAATGATTCACTACGTACCTCGTGACAACATTGTGCAACACGCAGAATTGCGCCGCATGACTGTTAACGAGTATGCACCTGACAGCAACCAAGCTAACGAATATCGGACATTAGGTACAAAGATCATCAACAACAAGAATCTGACTGTCCCCACACCTATCGAGATGGAAGAGTTAGAAGAATTGTTGATTGAATTCGGTATCCTTGAAAGCGACGAAAATACCGCAATGCTAGTTGGCAAAAGTGCTACTGAAGCACCTGTTTAAAGTATTGCTAAGTAAATAATGGTTTAGGGTGGGCAACAGCCCACCTTTTTCCTAATTTTTGCATTTCTTTGTTTGAATCCTTAATAGAAATATATAGCGATCGCTCGTCCCCTGCAAGAAGCCACTACGCATCTATGTAGAAGAGATATTTCAAGATTTAACAGCTATACATCCCTACTCCCAAGTGGAAACGTCTCGCAGCAAACTAGGAATTTCTCCTTGAGATAAGGGAAACTCTAGTAAAGTTTCTCTAATACCCAAATATCCTGATTCAGCAAACGATAAAAGCATTCGTGAAAGCGCTAGCCAAACCTCCGGTTCGTATTCCCAATCACGATAACGTGAAGCTTGACCAGCTATTGAACGTAATGCCCAAAAATAAGAGTTTCTTACCACCGAACCACCCTTCTTAAACTCTGGCAAATCTTCGTGGTGGATAAAAAGTATTTTATTTTCAATTTTGGCTCTCATAACAATTTTAGATTTTAGATTAAAAGTAAATTTTAAGTAGGGTCATTATGGCTTTAGCTTAACGCACTGTGTTGTAGGCGATGCGTTGCCTTTACTAAAAAATACTGTCAAACCTAACATTCTATCCTTATAGAAAAGTGAGATTTTATAAATGATGTGCAAAGACATAAGAATGTAGAGACTTTGCAACGATAAAATCTCTACATTGAACAACTAAAAATTGGCGCTTAAACCTAGACGAAAAGTAAATCCAGGGCTATATATGCGATTAACTCGCTCATATTGCTCACCGAGTAGATTTTCTAAGTAAACTGTCAGCCCTAAATTGCTAGTTATAGGTATACGTCCGCTCAAATCTAAATTCACGAAAGACGGTGCAAAATCTGTAGGCTTGTCAGTAGAGTTAACGAAGATGGATCTACGAGCGCCACTATTGTAGGTAACATACAAGTTAGCTTGCCAACCGGAATTTTGATAACCCACACCAGTTTGCAGTACAGAGTAGGGAATCAAACCTAACTGCAAACCTTTCTCTGTCCCTGTTTTTATCTGGGCATCTGTATAAGTATAGTTGAGGAAAGTTGACCAGCCAGTGGCAATTTTGAATTGCAATGCAGCCTCTAAACCATTGGTATCTACTAATCCAATGTTTGCCCATTTTCCGGCGATGACTCCCAAGCGATCGCCTATACTACTACCAAAGTAAGTAAACTGTCCAATCAGATTTTGAGAAAAATTGATATCTACTCCCGCAGTCCAAGTTGAGCCAATTTCTGGTCTTAAATCACGATTAGGTTCCCAACCATGAACTGTATCATAAAAATACAACTGATCTAACCCAGGATTGCGTTGCGCTCCTGCCCAACTTCCACGCACTGCTACTATTGGTGTGACGGCATAACGTAACCCAACACTAGGGTTGAGATAATTTCCAAACTGACTGTCAAAAGTTTGCCTTAACCCTAAATCTATCAGAAAGTTATCGCTAATATTCCAAGTATTGACAGCAAATAAAGCTGTATTGAACAAACTCCTATCTTCAGTTCCGTTATTAGCAATTCTATTAGGATTTGTACTGAAAACATCACCGATTAAATCGGTATTTTTCAAATCTAATCCCCAGCGCAATTTATTATTGGAAGTAATTTTCCATTCATGATCTACTCTAGCTGTAAGTTGTTGCGTATCTAAAGTTCCTGTGCGGTAAAATAAGCCTGTAGGCCCATAAGTGCTGAAATAATCTTGGTTATAACCAATTGAGGTTGTTAGGTTAGAGCTTTCGCCATTACCTAGCCGGGTTTTCCAAGATAAGCCAATATTTAAACCATCGTGGTCTAATCTATCTCTTTGGAGAGGAAATCCAAAATAAATTAAGCCACGACGACTGCTGAGTTTAGTAACATCTAAATTCAAAGAATTTTTTTGATCTAAATCTACTCCAATGCTACCAAAATAAGTGCTTGTAGCTGTGTCTGCATTTGATAAAAATCCCTGTTCATCACGATTTGCTGCACCTACAGGAATGCGGTAACGGTTATCTGTAAAGAATCTTTCAAAGCTAAAGTTGTATTTGACCTTATCGGATGAACCACCATAAGTTACTTGTTGATTATTTAAATTTAATGAGCCAAATTCTGCACTAGCACTGAATTTAGGTTTGCCATAACCTTCCTTAGTAATAATATTGACAACTCCTCCAAAGGCTGAGGAACCAAATAAAGCGGAGGCTGTACCGCTATATAATTCCACTCGTTCAATTGCCTCTACAGGAATGCTGTTTAAATCAGTTCCACCATGATAAGTGTTGACATTGTTGTTAATCGGTCTACCATTAATCAAAAATACAGATTGATTAATTGAGGCTCCCCGGTAGTATGTACCTGTGTGAGTATCTGCACCATGACCTACATCATTGATGGCAAAACCAGGCATTCTTTTCAAAATATCGGCTAAACTTGCAGCACCCTGCTTTTTAATTTCTTCTTGATCAATAACGTAAGTTGGAGTAGATTGAGGTAGGTTGTCTGGTTCTGCGATCGCTTCTATAGAAATGTCTGCATCATCGCTCGGAGTTTGCTCTGTTTCTGGCTGAGTTTCTTTTGGATTAACTTGAATCGGTACAGATTGTTGAGATAATAATTCGGCATTAGTGGCGGGTAGCTCAATTTCACTCAAACTCGGAATATCTGAAATAACTTCGGTTGATTTATCTGAAATAACTTCGGTTGATTTATTAGTATTTCTCTGCTCAATTTCACTCTCAACAGCATAACTAGGAGATGCTATCAGTAAAGGTAAAGCAACTGTTAGCAACAAAAAATCCTTTTTCACGTTCTCTTTCACACCAAGTAAAAACAGTCACTACGTAGCATTGTGGCTGTAATAGTAAAATCGTGTCAAAAGACACGTTGTCATATTTCTACAGATCGGATGAGACTATTTGTCAATTTACTATGTGTTAAACTCTAGACGCGATCGCATTTAAAGAAGGTAGAAGGGGATTTGGCCTAGATGATTTTGAGCCATGTAAAGAGCCGTACCTTGCGGGAAGTTGGGGCAACAGTGAGGGTTTAAAACCCTTGCTTTTTAGCGTTAGCACATCCTAACGCAGGCATCGCTTTACTGAAGCAGATTGCGCGGCGTGCCGCAGATAGCCCAGTTTTCCTTCAGTCTGTTGCCCTCTACATTAATTTTTCCAACTTAAGGAATAGGGATTTTATTACTAATGATAGAGCAAATCATATTATTTATAAGTTAGATTTTAATGTGATTGATTCTAAAGAATTATTAGTAACTCTTAGAATTTAACTAATTATTCAAAAAAATCGAACTCAATAATATTTGCCGAAAAACTAATATTCAAGATTTACTTATGTATGTAGCTTTATGGCCGGGGAATGTATATCCTTTAGGTGCAACTTGGGATGGAAAAGGAACAAACTTTGCTTTATTTTCGGAAAATGCAACAGGGGTAGAGCTTTGTTTATTTGATAACGATGACGAAGAAATTCGCATACCTTTGACAGAAAAAAACAATTTTGTTTGGCATGGTTACTTACCAGGAGTTGGCCCAGGTCAAAAGTATGGGTTTAGAGTGCATGGGATGTGGGCACCGGAGGTAGGTCATCGATTTAATCCAAACAAACTATTAATCGATCCTTACGCTAAGGCAATTGATGGTGAGTTTAGTAATGATCCAGCTGTCTTTGGCTACTCTCTAGACGCTGAGGAAAAAGACTTAGTTTTTTCTGAACTAGATGATGCCAAAATAATGCCCAAGTGTGTTGTGGTCGATCAATCTTTTGATTGGGAAGGCGATCAACTGCTTGGTACACCTTGGTATAGAACTGTTATTTATGAAACTCACGTCAAAGGTTTTACTAAATTACATCCAGTTATTCCAGAAGAGTTGCGCGGCACTTATGCCGGGTTGGCACATCCGGCTGCAATTCAGCATTTACTACAATTAGGAATTACAGCAGTTGAATTGATGCCAGTACATCATTTTCTATCTCATCCAGGACATTTAGAAGATAAAGGATTAAAGAATTACTGGGGCTACGATTCAATCAATTATTTTGCTCCCTATTCTAGTTACAGCGCTAGTGGGACTGGGGGACAACAAGTCACTGAATTCAAGCAAATGGTCAAGGCACTACATTTTGCTGGAATTGAAGTGATTTTAGATGTAGTCTATAACCACACTGGCGAAGGAAATCATTTCGGACCAACACTATCTTTGCGAGGTATTGATAATTCTGTATATTACCGTTTGGTAAAAGATGATCCTCGCTACTACATGGACTTTACAGGCTGCGGCAACTCTCTGAATGTGCGTCATGCTCAAGTTCTGAAGTTAATCATGGATAGCCTGCGCTATTGGGTAACAGAAATGCATGTAGATGGCTTCCGGTTTGATTTGGCCTCGGCGCTGGCGCGGGAATTATATGAAGTAGATAACCTATCAGCTTTCTTTGATATTATTCATCAAGACCCAATCTTGGCAGATGTGAAACTCATTGCTGAACCTTGGGACTTAGGAGAAGGCGGCTATCAAGTCGGGAATTTTCCACTGCGTTGGTCTGAGTGGAATGGAAGATATCGGGATACAGTACGAGATTTTTGGCGTGGTGTAGATGATAGTTTAGGACAATTTGCTTACTGTTTTACCGGTAGCCCTGACTTGTATCAAACAAACGGACGCAACCCCAATGCAAGTATTAATTTCATCACTGCTCATGATGGTTTCACATTAAATGATTTAGTCAGCTACAACGAAAAGCATAACGAGGCAAACGGGGAAGACAATAGAGATGGTGAAAGCCATAATAGATCCTGGAATTGTGGTGTAGAAGGTGAAACCGACGATCCAGAAGTGATGCGTTTGCGCGAACGGCAACGACGAAACTTTTTAGCAACCCTAATGCTATCTCAAGGTGTCCCAATGCTATTAGAGGGGGATGAAATTGGTTGTAGTCAAAAGGGAAATAATAATGTCTACTGCCAAGACAACGAAATTTCTTGGCGGCATTGGGATTTGCATAAAGCGAACTCGGATTTACTAGACTTTACACGCGAACTAATTAATTTTCGCCATCAGCATCCAGTATTTCGGCGGCGTAAGTGGTTTCAAGGTCGCCCTATCCACGGTTTAGGCATTAATGATATTGCTTGGTTTAATTCTGATGGCAGTGAAATGACCGAGAAGCAGTGGCTAGTTAGTTATGCCAAAGTAATGGAGATTTTTTTAAATGGGCAGGGAATTGCTACTCCAGGGGATCGTGGTGAGCGGATTATTGATGAAAGTTTTCTGCTATTTTTTAACGCTCACTATGAGTTAATTGACTTTGCTTTGCCCGATGAATTTAAAGAAAAGGTATGGGAGATAGTAATTGACACTAATGAACCTCGGTTTTTAGATAGAGGAAAATTAGTTTCAGGCTCTCAAACTGTACCAGTTACAGATCGTTCTCTGATGGTATTACGCCTGATCGGTTAACGGTGCGAGGAGAAAAAGATACCCTTTTTTGTAGTTAAAAGGTAAATGTTGTACGAACTGTACCAACATAAATTTTGTCATTACTATTATCATTTTCGGGATTCGTGATGACAAATAAACCCGGAGTTATCGCTAGATTATCTGTGATTTGCAGGTGGTAAAAAGCTTCTAGATGTAAAGATGTATCCTCATCTTCAAAGGTATCACCAAAACTATTATCAATCACTTTAGGCGGTTGACCCACCACAAATCCGGCAAAGCTATCTTCTTTGCCAATATCTTTGATCGATAGTAGTAACGCCCATGTGGAGATAAAAGCATTTGGGGTTGTTGCTAAATCTTCTGCTTTGGCATGAATAAAACCAACTCGGCCCCCAAGAGTGATACTTGGGTTAAGTTGCCAAGCGGCTTCTGCACCAAAGGAATTCGCAGTAATGGCATCTGCCTGATTATTAAAGGGATTGTTAGTTAATTCGCTGCCGGTTCCGGTATTGACATTATTGTAAGAGTAGATATAGGTAACGCTAAGTGCTGTTGTTTTAGTGGGTTCAAGGGTGATTTGAGCGATCGCACCATGAGGACTAGCAAAAATTCCCCTCTCTGGATTAGCTGCATCGCTGG
>JADEXV010000287.1 GCA_015206945.1 Nostocales cyanobacterium LEGE 12452
CCCAAGTAGATTATCCATTTCCATCTGCTACCATTTTTCTTCCACGTTGGCAAGTAGCTGTAAAAAATCAGCGTTGCATATTAGTCACAAATATAATTATTAATGCAAATGTAAATATTGAAAGATTGTTAGAGAATGTGCAAAATAAAATTCAGTTTATCCAATCTTTAGAAAATTATTCTACTAATATTGATTATTTTCCCGCAAACTTATATAAAAAATCTATCACGAATTCTGTCCAATTTAAACGCTCAGTAGTATCTGTTTTGGAAAAAATTCGGTGTAGCCATTTAAGCAAAATTGTATTAGCAGATATATTAGATGTAAAATCAAGCAAGCACTTTAGCTTAGTTAAATCATTAAATAATCTCAGGCAAAATCATCCTAATTGTTATATTTTTTCTACAAGTAATGGCAAAGGACAAAATTTTATTGGCGCAAGTCCAGAAAGATTAATTAGTATTAATAATCAACAGTTAATCACTGATGCTTTAGCTGGTTCTGCACCACGAGGTAAAACCCCTGCTGAAGATGCAGCTAATGCCAATCGTTTACTAAATAGTGAAAAAGAAAAGCATGAACATTCACTAGTACTTAATTTTATAACTCAACGTCTATCTCAGCTAGGTTTATCACCTCAAATATTAGCGCCCCGCCTACGACAATTATCTAATATCCAGCATTTATGGACACCTATAAGTGCGATAGTTCCTACTAACATCCACCCATTAAAGATTGTCGGACAATTGCATCCTACACCAGCCGTTGCAGGTGCAGCGCAAGATGTAGCTTGTGCCGAAATTCGTCGTTACGAAAGCTTTGAGAGGGGTTTGTATGCTGCGCCTCTGGGTTGGATAGATTCTCAAGGGAACTGTGAGTTTATTGTGGGAATTCGTTCAGCATTAATTAATGGCGATCGCGCGAGATTGTATGCTGGTGCTGGTATCGTGGCTGGCTCCGATCCTGACAAGGAGTTTGCTGAGGTGCAGCTGAAACTTCAAGCTTTACTAAAAGCGTTAGTTTAACATTCAAAAAAGAACGTTTTTAAACAGACTATTTAAGTTGATTTTAATTATCCAAAGAATTGTAGGCTTCATTCAGTTTGGTGGCTGACTCTTCTAATAAGTGTTGTTCATGAGGATTTCTTGGTAACACCAGTTGGCGCTCAATACCTTGGGAACTAATGATACATGGAAGCCCAAGAACAACTTCACTACCAACTCCATAGTTAGAATCTGCTCTCACCGATACTGGAAATATCTGCTTTTCATCTCGCAGGATGGTATCAACTAACTGACAAACTACTATTGATATGCCATAGCTAGTATTTCCTTTACGTTTAGAAATGTTATAACCTCGCTTACGGGTTAACTCTGCGTACTCTTGCTGAATTTCTTCCAGCGTTGCTCCTTGTGGTATGGGAAATTCAGCTAACGGAATTCCCCCAATAAATGCACTAGACCAAACGACAAATTCACTGTCTCCATGCTCTCCAATCACATAAACACGAACGTCTTGTTTACTAACGTTCAGTCGCTTACTAAGTTGATATCTGAGTCTAGCAGTATCAAGAACGGTTCCTGAACCGAAAATTAGGTTTTCTGCTCTAGTGGAACTGGCGATCGCAATCCGTGTTAGTACATCCACTGGATTGCTAACGATAAGTATGATTGAATTCGGTGCAACTCGATCCAATTCTTTTATTGTTGAACGCATGATCTCTGCATTATCGCTCAATATATCTAATCGGCTTTGTCCTTCTTTTTGCTGCACCCCAACAGTCACGACAATAATATCAGAATCTGCTAAATCTTCATACTGATTTGATGGTATAATCTCCATGTCTTTGAGTAGGGGAATAGTGTCTTCAATATCCCATGCTTGCCCCTCAGCTTTTGATAAAGTTCGGTCAAAAAGGACGACTTTTACACATTTACCAAGTAGCACTAAATCATTTGCTACATTTGCACCCACATTACCCGCACCAATAATACCGACCTTGGATATTTTGTTACTCATGCCAAATCTATTTTTTTGTAACTAGCCCGATAGGTTAATGTTAACTCCATAACTAACCCTTTCGAGTCAAGATTTTTAAAGCGATCGCTTCATTTCAAAGATTTAATATGTTGATACAAGATAGAATTTATGAGTGTTTTGTGTTCGACACCCTGGAATTGAAACCAAGCTATGATTCTGGATCAATCTGAATTAATTTCTGTGCTTGAGTTACTGGCAATCTCAATATTGCCTTCTCGAAAAACTCATTGTTTAATAATGGAATATTCAGAATAATCAACGTCGTCATCTGACATCGATTTTAAGGCTTCCCAATTAGAATATGAGATATTGTTTAAATCGTTGGCGCTCATTATGTTTTAGTTCCAGTATCGTAGATACTTTATGAAAATCGAAGTGGTTAAAGCTACTCAACAACAGAAGTCAGTACTGTGTAATTTAATAGAACTATACCAGTATGACTTAAGTGAGATATAGGAATCCTATTTGATTTTTGAAAAAGATTACGAGAAAATAAGCATAGGTGTACAAGTGTAAGAGTAGACAATGATAAATCAGCATCTACAAACAGCAAGACGTTCCGGAGCAGTAGTAACTGCGCTCGCGGAGTTACAGGATTTTATCGCAGCTTGTCGTGATGCTCGTGAGGCAAGAAAAGCTTTGGCGGTTAAGCTGGTTTACCAAGGTTACTTGTACGAAGAAATCCAAACTATTTTAGATGTGTCTTTAGGCTCGATAACAGGTTGGAAACAAGCCTACGAGGAATATGGAATTAATGGATTGCGGTTAAACCATAAAGGGAGGAAAAGCCACCTGAATGCCGAACAGCGAGAAGAGGTGTTGAGTTGGCTCTCTACAAAGGATTGCTGGGAAGTGGGGGAATTGGAGTATAAATTAGCCTTCGAGTATGACGTAGTTTATGAATCAAAACAAAGTTATTATGACTTATTCGATGCAGCTAACATCAGTTGGAAGAAAACCACAAAGCTAAATCCCAAAGCTAACCCAGAGGCTGTGGCAGAAGAAAAAAAGAGATTGAAAGCCTATTGGCAAGCAAGCGTTCCGAAATCGAAACCGGAAAATTGAGGGTGTTATTAATTGATGAGTGTCATTTAATGTGGGGAGATGCCATTGGCTATGTCTGGGGTAGAACTGATGCAGAAATAACAGTTCCAGTGGTGAATGAGCGCAATAAACAAACATATTATGGGGCAATTGACTATATCGAAGGAAAATTGTTGCTGAAAGCTTACGATAAGGGCAATTCAGAAAATACTATTGATTACCTGCAATATCTAATAACAGAGTCTCCTGAGCAACAATTGTTACTTTTTTGGGATGGTGCAACCTATCATCGTTCCAAAGAAATTCAAGGGTTTTTGGATGAAGTTAATCAAGGTTTGACAATCAACCAATGGAAAATACGATGTGTACGTTTTGCACCCAACTGTCCAGAACAAAATCCTATTGAAGATGTTTGGTTACAAGCTAAAACATGGGTTCGGCGTTTTTGTGCCTTAATTCCTTCATTTCCACATTTGAAATGGATGTTTGAGTGGTTTATTCGACACACTACCTTTGATTTTGACACTCTTAGGATGTACGGAGTTTTTTCAACAATCAAATAGGATTCCTATAGAAGCTAAAGATGTAGATGCCTGCGGCTTATTTGGCTATCGATATCTTGATTACTATTGGACAGAACCTGAACGACACCCATTTCTAGTTAAAGTTGATGAGAAACTGGCAGGGTTTGTACTTGTTAATCAGCACACTTGCCTTCATCAAGATAACAATGCTATGTCTATTGCTGAGTTCTTTATCCTCAAGAAGTATCGAAGTCAGGGTATTGGTAAACAGGTAGCTACTCAAATTTTTGACCAGTTTCCTGGCAGTTGGGAGGTACGGCAGACTGCTTTGAATTTAGGCGCACAAGCTTTTTGGAACAAGGTAATTAGTCAATACACTAATGGAGCTTTTAAAGAGGTTTTCTTAAATGATGATCGATGGCATGGCCCAATTAAAACTTTTGACAACTCAGATAAAGTATTAACAGAAAAAATACACCGGATAAATCGGTGTATTGATAGCCTTACTAAAGCATATACTTTTGATGATATTTTACACTAAATCCTGATGGGTAAAAGCTTTAGCATTCGCCCCAGTGTAAGTAGCTACAATATGTCCATCGCCAGTCATTTGATATTTGTATGTGACTAATCCTTCTAAACCAACGGGACCGCGGGGAGGCATTTGTTGCGTACTAATCCCTACTTCTGCGCCGAAACCATAGCGGAAGCCATCAGCAAATCGGGTAGAACAATTGTGGAATATATTCGCTGAATTTACTAATCCAAAGAAAGTTTCCACAGATGCTGAATCTTCAGAGATAATCGCATCGGTATGACGAGAACCATATTCGTTAATATGTGCGATCGCATCTTCTATAGAGTCTACTATCTTTATGGACAAAATAAAATCGCTATATTCTGTTTCCCAGTCGGTTTCTGTTGCAGG
The DNA here is from genome assembly GCA_015206945.1 of Nostocales cyanobacterium LEGE 12452. GTDB lineage: Bacteria > Cyanobacteriota > Cyanobacteriia > Cyanobacteriales > Nostocaceae > Nostoc. The sequence goes on from JADEXV010000287.1 coordinate 4,537, forward strand.
TACAATGTTAGGTAAAATTTTCAAGGTGCGTTGATCGCCTCTTAATTCCACATGGCGTTCTTGCAAAGCTTCAGCAACTTTCGGTAAAAAGTCTGTAGCAATTGATTGGTGAACTAGCAAAGTTTCAATTGCATTACAAACAGCAGGATATTGCGCTTTGGCATCGACGGTAATTGGAACTGCTTTAGAAATATCGGCGGCTTTATCTATATAAAGATGACAAATTCCGTCAGCGTGACCTAGTACCGGAATACGAGTATTTTCCTGCACAAATCTGACAAAGGAATTAGAACCTCTAGGAATAATTAAATCTACATATTTATCTAACTTCAAAAGTTCTAGAGTTTCTTCTCTAGTTGTGAGCAACTGTACCGCATCTGGATTAACAGCAGTTTGCGATAATCCCTGTTTAATTGCCTTAACTATCGCTTCACAAGAACGTACTGCTTCCTTTCCACATTTGAGGATTACCCCATTTCCCGATTTGATTGCTAAGGAAGCAATTTGAATCGCCGCTTCTGGACGTGCTTCAAAAATAATCCCCAAAACACCTAAAGGACAAGTAATTCGTTTGAGAATTAAGCCAGTGTCAAGTTCGCGGTGAATCTGGACTTTACCAATTGGATCGTCTAGCTTACCAACATCTCGTACCCCAACGATCGCATCTCTTAACTTATGTTCATCCAACTGCAAGCGCTTATAAAGTGGTTGGGGAATTCCTTCGGCGCTAGCAGCTTTACAATCAGCAATATTTGCTTGTAAAATTTCATCTCTAGCTGATTCTAAAGCTTGAGCGATCGCAACAAGGGCTTGATTTTTTGCCTCAGTGGAGAGAATCGCTAACTTACTTGCAGCTTTGCGGGTTTGCCCTGCGATCGCAATTAGGGGAGAAGCTATATCAAAAATAGTCATAGTACAAATCTTTACCTTTTCCTCATCTTATCAATCTCAGGTTATGTTCATCATTCGTCTTCCTCCAATCGGGTGAACCACTTGGGTAATCAGTAATTACTCTAATCGGGTGAAGTAAGACTGGGTTCAAAACATTTATTCTCTAAATATCAAACACGGACAAAAAGGTACTAAGTTTACCGCAGCAAAAATATTATAAGTATTATTACAGGTTTTATTCAAAAGTCTTAGACATGATTTATGCGTTCCCCAGGCTAGAGAGACATAGTAATGTATGTTTCTCTAGTCTTTTACTTAAGTAAATATTTTATACTGTCATTATCTAAATTTTTACGAAATTGCAGTGACGATCGCTGGATCTATTGAGTATTGATAGATCAAATACCACTCCTTTAGTAGGGAGATCCTATGTCATTGCAATCTGCATTAGATGCTTTAAACCAAAAACGTTATCAAGAAGCGGTTGAATTACTCGAACAATTCTGCCGCGATTCTGTTGAACACAATTCCTCAGATTATCTTTCAGCACAGATGTGGCTGATGAAAGCTTATCAAGCCACAGGCGAAACCGAAAAAGCCAAGGCCTTGTGTCAAAAGTTAATCATGAGCGAAAATCCACAGGCTCGCAGTTGGGCAGAACAAGCTAGTCAATCCTTCCGCCAAACACCATCTAACGTTAGCCAAAAAGCTGGGCGCGCCGCTACCACTGGGATGAAATTAGCGATGGGGGGAGTGGGTGGTAGTTTGGCGTTAGCTTCTGGTGTCACCATGACCTTGCTGTTTGGCATGGTGTTGGCTTTAGGTTTGAGCTTAGTATTTATTTTGGGTAACGATAATCCACTCCAAGGATTAGCGATCGCTATTGGTATTACCCTAGTTTTTAATATCGCCGCCTTTTTCATATCTCCATTCATCATGGACTTAACTCAAGGCTGGCTTTACCAAACTCGCTGGGTAGAGTTGGCAGAAGTTGAAACCCTCAGTCCAGAGACAGCTAAAGTTATTCGCCAAATCTGTGAACAGAAAAAGCTGAAAACGCCGCGTTTGGGAATTATTGACGACCAAAATCCCACGGCTTTTACTTATGGCTCATTGCCAAACAGCGCTCGTTTGGTTGTCAGTCAGGGACTTTTCACATACCTCGATGACGACGAAATTGCTACCGTCTACGCTCACGAATTAGGGCATATCGTCCACTGGGACTTTGCAGTGATGACAGTAGCTTCTACCTTAGTGCAAATTTGTTACTTGATTTACAGCACAGCCAGAAGATTTGGGCGTGGTGGTGGTGATAGCAAAATCAAAGATGCGATGCAAACTGCTGCCCTAGTTGCTTACGTGTTTTATGTCGTCGGTACTTATCTAGTGCTGTACCTCTCCCGCACACGGGAATATTTTGCCGACCACTTTGCAGCTGAAAGTACGGGTAATCCCAATGGATTATCCCGCGCTTTGGTGAAGATTGCTTATGGGATATTAGAAGAAGGTTCGCGGACACAAGAACCCAGCCGTTTAATTGAAGGAACTCGCGCCTTGGGTATCTATGACCATAAAGCCGCCGCTTCCACAGGAACCGCTTACCGTATTGCATCCGATACCCAAAAAATTGGTCGCGTCTTTCTGTGGGATATGTTTAACCCTTGGGGCTGGTGGATGGAGTTAAATTCCACTCATCCATTGACAGGTAAGCGAGTTCGTGCATTGAGTACATACGCCGAACAATTGGGTTTACCGACTGAGTTTGATATGGGGCGAGTTATTGGAGAAGGTAAAACTCTTAATAAAAGTAGGCTTTACGGCAACTTCTTTTTAGATGTTGTATTGTACGGTGCTGAAACAATTGGTTTCTTAGTTGGCTTGGTAACAGGTATGATTTTGTTGTCAAGTTCGCAAAACACAGGTTTAGTATTGGGTGCGCCACTAATTGGCTTAGGAATCGGAATTCTCGTCAAAGCTTTGGTGATGTTCCCCGACTACAAGCAAGCACCGGAAACCGACATTCTCACCCTAATGTCAGACCCTTATGCCAGTCCGTTACGTGGACAACCTGCAAAACTTGAAGGTCAACTAATTGGTCGTGGCGACGCTGGTTATAAATTTGGTTCTGATTTAAAAATTCAAGATCGTAGCGGAATGCTTTATCTGCATTACGCCTCACGCTTTGGCCCCATCGGCAATTTTTTGTTTGGGATGAAGCGAGTCCAAAGCTTGATTGGCGAACAAGTTGGGGCTGTGGGTTGGTTCCGCCGAGGTGTTGCGCCTTGGATGGATCTGATTCAACTCCAAAGTGAAAATGGCACTATTGTCAACAGTTACCATCGCTTCTGGTCATTCATCCTTGGGGGTGGATCGATTATCCTGGGAGTGGTCTTGATTATGTTTTTAAGCCGCAGCTAGCAAAGTTTCTAGGCTGCTGTGAAAGCATTTCTCAGTCCATCCAAGCTTTAATTTGTCAGGAGGTAGTTAGTAACTGCCTCTTTTTTTATTGAAGGAGGCAGGAGGCAGTGTTTCGACTACGCTCAACAACCAGGCAGGAGACAGGACAATACGGTGATCGCATTTGTTGATTCGGAGTTCGCATTTGTTGATTCGGAGTTCGCATTTATTGATTTGGCGATCGCATTTGTTGATTCGGCGTTCGCATTTGTTGATTCGGCGTTCGCATTTGTTGATTTGGCGATCGCATTTGTTGATTTGGAGTTCGCATTTGTTGATTTGGAGTTCGCATTTGTTGATTTGGAGTTCGCATTTGTTGATTCGGCGTTCGCATTTGTTGATTCGGCGTTCGCATTTGTTGATTTGGAGTTCGCATTTGTTGATTCGGCGATCGCATTTGTTGATTTGGAGTTCGCATTTGTTGATTTGGAGTTCGCATTTGTTGATTCGGCGATCGCATTTGCTACTCAAATATGACTTATGCGTTAAACTTGTTTGCTGCCTTTTACCAGGTTCGTCACCACTGTCACCAACTCTTCTGGCTCGATTGGCTTGGATACATGAACTTGGAATCCAGCTTGCAGAGCGAGCCTGTGTTCTTCTTCTCTAGCAAATGCCGTTAGTGCTACAGCTAGAATCTTCTTCCCTTGCTCTGTTTCCTGCGCCCGTACTTTCCGAATCAGGGAATAACCATCCTCATCTGGCATTCCGATATCACTTAGTAGAATATCTGGTTTTGATTCTACTAGTGATTCCAGGGCTTCATCTACTGAACTAAGGCATCATGTAAAAATAACTTGAACAATTTACCGAATAGTTAGATGATCATAATGTAACCGAATTAAAGGCTTAGATGTCTGTTAACCAGGTAGTAGAAAGCATTCACGACAAGTATGATTCGTTA
>JADEXV010000288.1 GCA_015206945.1 Nostocales cyanobacterium LEGE 12452
AAAAACCAAACTTAAGCCAAACACTAGCGACGAATTCAAAATCAAAAATCGATATCGCTCTTGTGCCTGCGGCGATGCTTGAAAATTGAATAATTGATATTTTAGTTGTGTAGTAACTAAAAATAAAGCAAATGACAAACTTGTAACGAATAAACGCCCCTTTAACTGAAAAATCAGACAACTGCGAGTCACTAAAATTATATAGAGAAAGGGGAAAAGCCGAGAAAATCTTTCACCAAAAAGTCCAATTATTAAAATTAATAAAATTTCTATGGCTGTATATATTACCTTAGTTGTCTGGTTATTCCTGGGTAATTTCAAGCCCATTGCCGCAAAAATAATCAGACTATAAATTGATAGTTCTGGCAATATGCTACAAACTGACAAGTCTGGAAATGCACCACAAATTGATAGTTCTAGATGCTTGGGACGAAATCGCCGTAACGGAGGTGGTATAACAGCTGTCAATGCGGTGATTGCCAGTAATGTCCACTCCAGATAAAGCAGAGACGGAAAAGGATGTTTCTTAATTTTAATTGGACGACTCATTAGTCGCATTGCTCCAGTTAGAAGTTATAAGTGAGAAATTAGAAGTTAAGAATTCCGAAAAAGTGAGCAGATGCTTTCACCGCTAAATTTTTAGCTGAGTGAAAAATCAAAACTGAATTCAAAAAACAGAACAGTTAGTTAATCAGCTAAATAATGACTTATGAAATCATCATAATCAAATTTTCAGAATTTATAACTCCTAACTTCTAACTTCTAACTCTTAACTATCTATTGTCAATCATGACTAAAGTCATGGGTAAAACCATGACTTTCTCCTCATGTAACTGCTGAAGATAAGTTCTTATGATGGTGGCATCCAACCAGGAAAAACCCACCAAACAAGTAATGAAACTCAAAGCATTATCGCTAGTTGCTTCTGCGATCGCTCTCACTTTAACTGCAACCTCCTTTGCTGTTCACGCTCAAACAGCCTCTCCTTCACCCCTGTTACTTGCACAAACTCCAAAAAAAGAAAGAGGCCCTTGGAAAGAGTTGGGTCTAACAGATGCCCAAAAAGCCCAAATTCAGACGATTCGCCGCGATAGCCGCACCAAATTTGAAGCAGTTTTGACCCCAGAACAAAAAGCAAAATTAGAGGCAGCGAAACAAGCACGTCGGGCTGAGTGGCAAGCACGTAAGGCTCAGGGGCAAACAGGTCAAGGTCAACGGCAACCAGGCCAACGTCGAGGAAAGGGTGGTTTTGGTGACTTAAATCTAACTGAAACCCAAAAAACCCAAATGCGACAAATCCGCGAGTCTGAAAAACAACAGATTCAAGCAGTCTTAACCCCGGAACAGCGTCAAAAATTAGAGCAATTCCGTCAAAATGCTCCTTCACGCCGTCAACAAGGTAATCCTCAATAATCATCTTTCAAAAAAGAATAATTCTGGGGTGGGCAGTGCCGCCCATCTCAATCCAAAAATAGATAGATTATGATGCAACCTTGTGCTGCTTCCCCAAATCCTGCTCCTCATCTGCAACAGGTTTTAGATGTACTCGATCGCATCGCTGAAGTGCAGGGGCGAGATGTTCCTCAAATTGTGGAAATAGAGAAATTGCGTTTCCTCCCTACTGGCACTTTTGGCAGAACTTGGGCAGACTTCCTCAATGAACACAATTTAAAACCCTTTACTACAGGTAGCCGCCGTAAACAACTCCATGACGGGGTTCACGTTCTCACAGGCTATGGCACAGACTTCATTAGTGAAGCAGAAGTACAGGCATTTTTATTAGGAACAAAATTTAGCATAACTAACTTGATGCTGGGACTAGGACTGTTGCGAGTCATCCATAAAAACTTAAATTCTCGACAACAATTCACCTGGGACAGACTTTGGCAAGCATATCAACGCGGTTGTCACTCCCAGCTTGACCCAGATACTTGGCAACCAGAATTACTTTGGCACTTACCCTTGACTGATGTCCAGGTATTGTTTTCCATAGTTAAAAATTAACAGGCTTCTTGCAGAAGATGCGGAAAGGGGATAAAACTTTATCCCCTTTCCCTTTCCCTATTTTGAGTGCTGAGTTCTGAGTGCTGAGTTCAACTTAGTAGACTTTCAAGCTAGTTTTGAGTTATGAGTTAATTCAAAACTCCTAGCTTGATTAAGATGTCCAAAGAATTCGCAATTGGTAGTAAAGTCCGTGTTGTGGCGCTACCAGCCTACGTCAAAACCGCTGAACCTATGCCCATGTTGCGCCCTCCCAATGTAATTCACATTGGCGAAGAAGGTATAGTCATTGACCGCAGACCCGGTGGATATTGGGGGATTCGCTTTGCTAGGGGGGTCTTTCTCCTAGATAGTCAATATATTGAAAGCACAGATACCCCTGCCGAATCTCACTTAGAATAAGATTTCTCGCAACCAAGAATTGTAAACTTGTGTAAAGTTGTGATTCTGGTTTACACCATGATTTCCCGCCGCACTTTTTTAAGTATATTATTTGCCAGCTGTATTTCTATCATCAGCTGGCTGAATTTTACCCCTGCTGCTAATGCTATGGGTGGTAAACTTCCGGCAATTAATCAACCCGCACCTGAGTTTACTTTGCCAACCAACACAGGTAATGGCAAAATTTCCCTCTCTGACTTGCGCGGTCAGTGGCTAGTTCTCTACTTTTATCCTAAAGACTTCACCTCTGGTTGTACTATAGAGGCTCGCCGTTTTCAACAAGACTTACCCCAATACCTCGAAAAAAATGCCCAGATTATTGGCGTAAGTGCTGATGATATTGATTCTCACGCCGAATTTTGTGATTCAGAGGGTCTAAAATTCCCACTGTTGGCTGATACTGATGGTTCAGTGAGTAAAGCTTACGGTTCGTGGCTTGGCTTTTTATCTATGCGCCACAGTTTCATCATTGATCCTCAAGGCGTCTTGCGCGAGACTTTTGTCAAAGTCAACCCAACTATTCACAGTTCAGAAGTGCTGGCACGATTAGAAAAGTTACAGTCCGCAGCTTCTTAGACCTCAGTGAAGAGGCAGGGGGACGGGGACAAGGGGAAAAACTTGTTGCAAGTTCTCACTCAAGTTATCTTGTCACCTTGTCTCCGTTGCTCCTTTGCCTACAAACAAGTTGCTTGAGCAACTTGTTATCTGCATTCATATTTAACGCACAATAAACCCATATTTTCTGAGTACAGTTTTAGCTTGACTGCCAGATAAAAACTGGACAAATTGTTTGGCAGCAGAAATATTTTTACTGCCTTTAATTACTGCCACTGGATAGACAATCGGTGAGTGAAGCTTTTCGTTAGCAGTGACTACGACTTTTACCTTTTTGGAAGTTTTGGCATCAGTGGCATAAACTATGCCCGCTTGGGCATTACCACTTTCTACTGCTGCCAAAACTTGACGCACATTGTTAGCAAAGACAAATTTTGATTTAAGCTGATCATAAAGTTTCAAATTCTTTAAAACTTCCTCTCCATATTGCCCTGCGGGTACACTCCTGGGTTCACCGATCGCAATTTTCTTAATCCTGCTACTTATTAAATTGGAGAAACTACTGATACCAACAACATCCTGAGCCACAATCAAGACTAGACTGTTATTTGCTAGGTTAGTACGGCTACCTGGTAGCAACAGTCCTTTTTGTTCCAAGGCATCCACTTGCTTTTTGGCAGCAGAAATAAAGATATCCGCTGGCGCACCTTGCTCAATTTGTTGCTGCAAGGCACCAGAAGCCCCAAAATTATAATTAATATTGATATTTGATTTACTTTGTTGGTACAAAGGCTTAATTTCTTCCATCGCGTCTTTTAAGCTGGCAGCTGCGGACACGAGTATGTTGGTGTTCGACTCTGCTATTACAGGAGAAGGAGGCACTAACGGTAAACCAATTGCTAGCAGCAAGCCAGCGATCGCTATACCCAGGAAGCCAAAAATTTGTCTTCTTTTCATAGAAAAGGCGTTTGAAGGGTTTCTTCCATAAATTGACGCTAGGTAAAATAGTACCAAAGATACCAACTTATAACCAACTATATCGGTAAAAATCTGCCGAGAAAAATTTCAGTAGGTAAACTGGGCTACGAATAGCGCAGCCCTTGTTTACCACTCTGTAGCTTATGAAAGTGCTGATACTGGTTCTAACTTCTCAGCTTTGTTCTTCAATACGGTTGGTAGTTCGCTGTTGAACGCCTCACCTTCAACCACTTGCGATCGGAAACCATCGGGCCCAACTGGAACATCGCCCGTGATGGTGGTGCGATAGAGAACGCGCTCGACTTCCAGGTGATCCAAGTCTTGAGGGGCCAAATGGGAGGTGGCGCGGTTGTCCCAGAACGCAATGTCACCGTTATTCCAGCGGAAGCGGGTGGTGTAGACGGGCTTAGTAATCTGGTTGAAGAACAACTCAAGCAGCAGGTCGCTCTCTTGTCGTGATACGTCGATAATGTGCGAGGTGAAGCCAGGGTTGACGTACAATGCGCGTTCACCAGTCTCAGGATGAACCCTTACTACTGGATGGATTGAAACCAGGGGATTGGCTGCGATGCGCTGGGCAATCTTGCTGTTGCTGGGGAAATTCAAACGCGCATTGAAGCGATGTTCGGCCTTTAATGTGTCTGCTAATGCCCGTAGGGGTGCTGACAGACCCTCATAGGCTGCAACTAAATTTGTCCACTGTGTGTCACCACCGAAGCTAGGAACATTAACCGCACGCAAAATTGACGCCGCAGGTGGGTTAACAACTGCTGTGACATCGGTGTGCCAACGGCTCTCGTAGCTGGAACGACGCAGACCATTGCGCCGCTCGTAACGGCTGCGGTCAATGGGCAAGATTTCTGAGAAGCCTTCAATCGGCTCATCTTCGTGGGGATGTGCATAAGTCACTTCGCCAAAACGAGCCGTGAATGCAATCTGTGCCGCATGATCGATGTTTTGACCGCGAAAAAACACGACTTTCCACTTCAATAGTGCTTGACGAATTTCTTTGACTGCATCATCGTGCAAAGGACGTGACAAGTCTACGCCGCTGATTTCGGCACCGATGAAACCTGCTACCTGTTTGACTTCAATGTGTTTGTTGCTCATCTCAATTCTCCATAGTTTGATCGATCGGGCGGTGTTCGCACTCGTCCGTTTACTTGAGATATGTTGCTTGCGCTTAATGGCTACATACCAAAGGAAGCGATCGCAGTTTCAATATATTACTATAAATTGATCGATTTACCGTAGTATCTGCATGCCGTATTTTAGACTGCTGGAACAATGATCGATTTAGTCCGGGAAAGGCTAAGTAAAAATTCGGAACACAGATATTAAGAAGCTTCTCACCTCCAGTGAGAAGCAAGCTACGTAATTAAATGGGTACAGAGGAAGCACTAAATTTTTGCTGCAAGTGCTTTTTGGAACTTTCGACAATTCTACAATCAGTAAGTCAGGGTTAATATTTCAACGCTATGTTAAGAAATTTAAATGTAGGATGCGTTGCACTGCGCGACAACACACCGTCAACTATTCAGGTCCGTTAGTCTATGGCACAATACACCCTACTTCAAATTTATATTTCTTCATATACATTGCATTTTTTCTCGCCGAGTTACTTGATCTTTCTGTGTTATTCGCTACTTACAGGTGTCTTTATAGTTATTTCATATAAAGTTTATTAAATCTTTTTATTCTTCACACAAGTCTTTTATTTCTTGATTAATTTATACTGTAGGATGACAAATAAACAATTGTATTTACTATAATTACATGTTGTAAAAAGCTGCAAAATAAATATTTAAATAATTATTATTTGGAGTAGAAAAGCTTTAATTAAAATGTTTATAGACACATTGAGACTGGTTAATAAGGAAATAAGACCTTGTATTTAATTCGTAAATTAGATAAATCTTAATGTTAGTCTACTCTTCTATTCAGAGATACTAATTTGCTTTTTTCATTAGTAATAGGCTAATAAAAAATTAATTATCAAGTTTATTTGTTACCGAGGTTGATTAAGTCCTTGAGGATATCGAAAACTACATGAAAAAGCAATTACCACAAAAGAAAACGCAGATATCAAAGGAATGGGTCATTTCTAAATATTGGTTACGTTTTTTCATCATAATTGTATTAGTAATAGGCGTATTTTTTCGTTTCGTTAATATTGATAAAAAAATTTATTGGGGTGATGAAGTTTTATCCTCATTACGGGTATCTGGCTATACGCAGTCAGAAATGAGGAAGCAATTAGGTAATGGTCGTTTGATTGGCATAGAAGATTTACATAAATACCAACATCCTAATCCTGAAAAAAATGCAATTGATACAATTAAAGGAATTATTGTAGAAGACTCGCAGATTTTGCCACTATACATCTTGATGACCCGGTTTTGGGTAGAGTACTTTGGCAATTCTATAGCAGCGATCAGAAGTTTTTCGGCATTTATTAGTCTGCTTGCCTTTCCTTGTCTTTATTGGCTATGTCAAGAATTATTTGAGTCTTCACTAGTAGGGTGGATAGCCATCGGGTTGGTAGCCGTTTCACCTATTCATATCGTGTATGCACAAGAAGCGCGATCGTACAGTTTAGGTATAGTAACCATTTTAATATCGAGTGCAGCACTGCTGCGAGCTATGCGCCTGAAAACAAATGTTAATTGGTTCATTTATGCAGCAACATTATCAATAGGGTTTTATACTCATCTATTTTTTACCTTGGTTGCTTTTGCACAAGGAATTTATGTAGTTACAATCGAACGCTTCCGATTGAGTAAAACATTAATTTATTACCTAGTATCATCGCTTGCGGGTTTTATCACTTTTGTACCTTGGATTTGGATTATTATTACTAATTCTCAGCCAGAAGCAGTATCTTGGGCGAATACTAAACAAACAGTATTTATGTCAGCTGCAAGGTGGGCTGGGATCTTGAGTCGTGCGTTTCTTGATTTAGGTATTAGTCCTAACGATCCTGGAAAACTTAAGTTTGTCTTAATTCCTTTTATTTTGATTCTTTTAGCTCTAATGAGCTACTCAATTTATGTTGTGTGTCGAAGAACCTCTAAAAAAGTTTGGTTATTTGTTTTAACCTTGATTGCATCAGTAGGGCTTCCCCTACTGATAATAGATTTCGTCTTTTTAAAGCGATATGCTACTAGTCGATATACACTTCCTTGTGTTTTAGGGATACAGTTAGCTGTTGCTTACCTATTTACCACTAAAATCACGTCTATTTCTACTAAAGCTTGGCAAAAAAAGTTTTGGTCACTTGTAGCATTTATGGTAATTATGGGCGAAGTTGTATCTTGTATAGTTCACTCTCAATCGCAGATTTGGTGGAATCAATTCCCTGAAAAATACCAAGAATATCCTAAAATTGCTCATATTATTAATCAAGCTAATAAACCGCTTTTAATTAGTGATGAGGATAACATTATTCCACCACTACAAGTACTTAGTAACTTAATCGATCCAAAAGTGAAATTTCAAATTTTAGGAAGTAATCAGTTACCAGAGATTACTAATGGCTTTAGTGACATATTTTTGTTCTTGTTTGAGCCGTCTGATTTCTTAAAAGCTGGAATTGAAAAAGTTTATAACTCAAAGTTACAGCAGGTAAGCACTTTTTTGTGGAAAATAACAAAAGCTAATTAAATTAAGAATACAGGGACATCTAGCGATTGGAAAACTGCAAGGTGGAAACTAAAAGCAGACGGTTGGCATTTGAATATTGCTCGTAGGTTAAAAATTAATATCAATTAGCCTGAGAAGTTGCACAGTTAGAGCAAAAATATACTTTAATTAAACAGATAATTTAAGTATATACTGGTACTGCTGCCGCTTATGTCATCGCCCCTTGAGCGCCCGCTAAAAATTGAAATCAGATTGCCATCTTCCCATCCTCAATTATTGGAAGGACTGGATATATGGTTGCGTTTAGGTTTGATATCTGATGCCCAAGTCAGGCAGTTATGTCGAGAGTTTCTGGTGTGTGCGGTGGTGTTGCAACCCCAGGCTGAAGCTCGCACAAAGGTAGTATTTGCAACTTCCGACCCCGTGCAGCAGTTGCCCATAGCAGCTTTACAATCTAGTAGCGGTAAACAACCACAACAAAAACCAGCTAAACCCAACTTCATCGGCACAATGTTGCAGTCCTTGGGGGCAGAACTGAGTGTGCGTTGGCTACTTTTTCTAGGGGTTTTCCTGGTAGTTGTATCCTCTGGGGTACTGGCTGCTAGTCAATGGGCGAGGTTTCCCGCTGCTGGACAGTATGGGGTTTTATTTGCTTATACTTTGAGTTTTTGGGGATTAAGCTTTTGGGCGACTAGGCAAAATAACCTTAGATTGACGGCTCAGACATTGCTGATTGCCACTCTTTTGTTAGTGCCAGTGAATTTTTGGGCAATGGATAGCTTTCGGTTGTGGCAAAATCCTGTGGATTGGATTGTAGTTGCGATCGCCTGTCCTACCCTGACTGCTATAACTGTTTTACTCTCCAGAAATCGGACTATTTTTACCAATATACATACTGGCAAATTACCTCTGATAAATATTCTAGGGCTGAGTTATCTGCATTGGGGTTGGCAGTTCCCAGGATTTCCCTTAATTGCTGTTTATCTGGCAACGATCGCCACAACTATCATTACCGTTTATCACAATCTTTTCCAACAGCCTCGTACTGTCAACGACAATCGCCAAAGGCTAAGTATTAGTTTACCTGCTGCTGTAATTATTTATTCTTTAATAGTATTGTTGGTGCGGGCGATTTTTGTTACTAAGGTAGATGT
>JADEXV010000289.1 GCA_015206945.1 Nostocales cyanobacterium LEGE 12452
ATCGAACATGGGCGAATTGTAGCTTTTGAGTTGTCGTTTGGGAAGACAACAACTCTACTACAGAGCGCCCTCTCTCTTCATACTCTTTTTTTGGCTAAGGTATTGATCTAAAGATTTAGTTGCTTTTTTCCCAGACTTTTTCCGCCCATTCTTGATTTCAGCTAAAGAATTATCCGGAGTTTCTGACAGCACAACGTCAACAACTGGTGATAATAGGGCCATCACGTCTTCGTCAGTTCCACCCTGCTCAATTAAGGTGCGACATTCACGAAAACGGTCTGCATCATCCTCTGTATATAACTCTTTTTCAGGTATGCCACTCAAGCGTAAAGTCCGGCTAATTTCTGATGTTGAAAGGTCGTTAAAAAGTTCTTGTGGTTGATACATAATCATGCACTCCTATTTAAAACAATTCGCACTCTTGCTACGCCTGGCTCCGCTGTTTTCATCCCCAAAGGGCTGTACGCAATCACGCTCCGCAAACAAGCGTCATTGCGAATTGTTCGGTCAGTCCTAAAAAGGATTTAACCAGTCAGTTTCCGACTCCAATTCTTCTGGTACGGGAGTTCTGGCTATTTGTAATGGTTCTTTGACTGAAGTCCTGGATATTGGTAATGGTTCTGATTGTATTAGTTGTAGTGGCTGTGATTGATTAGAGGCTACTGCAATCATCGGCGTTCCTTGAGAGGGGATTTCTCCGAGCAGTCCCATCAGATATGAAGAGTGGAGTTGAAGGCGGTAAAGACAAGCACGAATGTGTGGCTCTAAATTCACGGATTGATCCACAGCTTGATAAGCTAAAGGCAACCAATAACTGCTAATGGCAATCATCGCCATATCCCTAGCAGGATAAAGAGTGTCCCTGGAGTTTAGATACTTAATTACCATCGCTTCGGAGCTATCAGCCTTAACTCTACTTCGTAAGCGAAACTCAACATCTGAAAACATTTCATTATTCCTTTAATTAAGAAGCACGATGAGTTGAAATGGATGATGTAGCGTGTTGGTAACGAAACAATCCATATACATCAGTGAAACGCAAGCACAAGGCATCTTTTTTAATCGGCAGGTTAAAAGCTAAACGCACATCCTCAGATAATTCTGCTGCCCATGAAATGTCGGTATGAGTAAACAAATTTTTCAACTCCGAGCCTAAATATTCCGACGTTCCACCACCAATAATGACTTGCTCAATATGGGCAGGAATATTAATTTTGAGCCAAGTGGATACCTTTTCCCAGTATTCTTTACGAGATAAGTCAGCCACTTCAATAATTTGTGCTATTTCCTCAACCTTAAAATCAGACTTCTTGCTCCGAGCCAAAGGTTTGCAGTATCTCGGTTTCAATGTCGGGCCTGATAGATGAACAGCCTTTAACAGTTCATGTAAGTTTTGCCCTGATGTTCGGCTTTTGATTCTCTCCAGCATCCACGCCAAGCCCAATCCTTCCGTTTTTCCAGTTGAGATACCCCGCTCAAAGATTACGGCTGATATATCCCGAAAACCCAGCATCACCACAGCAATGTTCATTTTATTGAAATCTGTGCCAAGTTTTTTACTTCGCGTCAATATCAGTCCCCCACCTTCGGGCAAGCACTGAAAGTTAATCAGATTTATACAAAATTGTTTCCCTCGAAAGCTAAAGCTAGACAGTGCCTTAGTTAAACCCCTCTCCAATCTCTCTCTATCTTCCCACTCCCCATAAGGCAATAGCAGTCCCAAGGATAAATCAAAGTTTGCCTTCAAAGAATCTCTAATCGCTATTGCCCCCACTGCTGCCAAAGTTTTTGGAATCGCGTTCTCATACTTGAGTTCTAAAAAATTGATTCGCGCTTCAAAATACTTTTGGGCCAAAAACCCAACCGCATAATACTCTCCGTTGTACTCTATCCACGCTTCATTCTCTGGATTGGGCCGATTCATTTGCCCAGACTCATATAAATCCAACGAATCTTTGGAAATCTTAATTAACTCTGGTTCCATACACAGCAATTCTGACTTGTACGGAATCTCCGAGAGAACACGATAAACCATCTTCGTCATTGAAGTTCCCGGATCAAGACTCAACATTAAATCCACAAGAAAATTTCTCCCTGTTTTTGACCCTTTTTTTGTCTATCTAATTGATAATTACTCTCAAAGTGAACCGCTCAAACCGTCATTATTCTCACATTTACGAAGAAAGATTACAGTTTTGGCAATACTCTTTGACTTTCCATGAATTCGTGCATCTGATAGAAAATCTCCACAAAATCTCTCAATTCCCAATAATCACCAATTACATTCAACATCTCCCAATATCTAAACAATATCTCCCAAATCTCCAATTCATTTCTTACCTTTTCAACTATTCAACATCATATCCTCACCAAATTCTCATTAGCTTAATATTTTCCAACAATTCCTAAGACTTCCCAAGACTTCCTAGTACTTCCTGATACTTCCCAATTTTCTCAAGGATTCTCCCAATTATCTAGTAATTAGCTTCAAGAACCACAAGCCTTGAAATCCATCTTTTTCTGACGCACAGTACGCCATATTTGGCGGAAAGAATGCTCGATTTTTTGCTATATTAAATGACAGGAGAGTTTGGGAAATAAAATTTTGTTTTGGTCAAAGTCTCACGAAAAATTTTTCATTCGTCATCAAGCACCACGAAGTTTGATGACGGGGATTGATTTTGACTTCAATACTTATTGCAAGAGTGATTATCTTGCAATAAGATCTTGACGAGAGTAGGTCGCACTAACAGATGGAATAGAACAAGGATTAACTTTTGTAAACCCCATAACAGAGGTGAGCCATGCTAACAGCGGCTAACGTCTCAAGTGAGATGGCGGTGAACTACTTCATCAAGAATTACTATCACCAAGGAAAGTCGCTTTGGAATGGTCAAGGTGCTAAAAAGTTGGGGTTGTCAGGGGCAGTCGATGACGAAGACGCTTTTAAAAATATCATTGAGGGGCTTACGCCTGATGGTCGTGAGGTATTGAATGCCAGAGTAGTCAAAGAAAAGGGGAAAGGAGAACGCAGAGCCGCATTAGACTGTACATTTTCTGCGCCCAAAAGTGTAAGCTTGATGGCATTGGTAGGTGGGGATACACGGTTAATCGATGCCCATCATCAGGCGCTAAAAGAAACCCTGGAGCTAATAGAGCAGCGTTACGCCTATACCAGAGTGACAGACGATAACAAGAGACATAGAGTTAAAACTGGTAACTTGGTCGTCGCGCAGTTCGATCACATCGAAAGTCGGGATTTAGACCCACATCTGCACACCCATTGTTTGCTGATAAACATGACCCAAACTCCAGATGGTAGGTGGTTAAGTTTGGGTAATAACGAGATATTCGCCAATAAGAAATTCTTGGGGATGGCATACCAAAGCTCTCTGACGCGTGAGGTGCAGAAGCTTGGCTACGAGATAGAGCTTCGTTTACATGGGCAGTTTGATATAAAAGGGTTTAAATTCGAGGATTTAGAGGCATTTTCTAAGCGGCGACAGCAAATCATCGCCTCATCTGGTGCTAATTCGACTTGGGCCGAACGTGAAAAAATTTGGGATGATACCCGCCAGCGCAAGCAGAAACTACCAGAATCAGAATTAGTTGCATTGTGGAAAGAAGAAGCTGCGGCGTTAGGTATCACGTTTGTCAAGCCAGGAGAACCAAGAAAAGAACAGGCTCCTCTTGTGGTTGAGCAAAAAAGTCTGATTGATGCGTTAGATGATGCGATCGCACATTGCAGTGAGAGAAATGTCGCTTTTAGACAAGAGGATTTAGAAAAATTCATCCTAGAATCACGTTTAGCTACGGATGTAACAGCAACAGCAGCCCTGATTAGAGAGCATCAGGAGTTAATCGCTCTACCAGGATTAACTGACCAATTTACGACGATGACAGCAGTGCGGCGGGAGTTGGCGACGATTAACTTGATGCAGCAAGGTGAATGCAAATTTGACTCCATTTCCCAGCCGGAAGTAGTCGAAAGCCACTTAGAGAACACCTTACTAAATACTGGACAACGCCAAGCAGTAGAATTAGCTGCCCAAACACAAGACCAGTTCATTGCATGGCAGGGGGTAGCTGGTGCTGGCAAGACTTTTGCCCTCAAAGAGTTGAAAGCGATCGCCACAGATAGGGGATATACCATCAAAGGCTTTGCCCCCAGTTCCTCTGCTGCTAAGGTTTTGAGCGAAGAGTTAGAGATTCAATCTGAAACTATTGCTAGATTACTTGTCACTGAACCAAAAGAAATTAAACCAAATCAAATCTGGATTGTGGATGAAGCTTCTTTACTCAGCGCTAAGGATGCCCATGCACTCCTACAAAGAGCAACCTTACTTCAAGCTAGGGTGATTTTAGTAGGTGACACTCGGCAGTTGTCAGCAGTATCAGCAGGTAATCCCTTCAAATCCTTGCAGCAAGCAGGAATTAAAACCGCACACCTCAATGAATCGTTGCGCCAAAAAGACCCTCAACTAAAATTAGCAGTAGATTTAATTGCTGATGGCAGGATTGAAGCTGGTTTTGAACGACTAGAAGCCAACGGTTCCATACTTCAAGTAGAGAGTGAATCCAAAATAAAGCAGATCGCCAATGATTATATAGTAGGGACACCAGAGCAGCGACTCAAAACTCTTGTGTTAGCTGGAACAAATACAGAAAGACTTGCCCTTACCCAAGCGATTCGCTCGAAGCTCAAGGGTGAAGGAACTTTGGGAGAAACTGCAACCATCACCCAATTACAAACCAAAAATCTGACAAAAGTACAGATGCGGTTTGCCCATAACTTTGAAATTGGTGATGTGGTCATGCCGACACGGGACTATAAACGTCGGGGGCTGGAGAAAGGCAAACTGTATGAAGTGGTTGGTCGAACTACTGACAAGTTGACCCTAATTGGTGATAATGGTCAGGTAATGGATGTAGACACGGCTTTTGAGAAAGCGGTTTACCAGAGTCACCAGATTGAAATTGCCGTGGGCGATCGCCTGCAATGGAAGAAAAACGATCGGCAATTGGGACGACGTAACGGACAGGAATTTACTGTGACAGGGATCGACCTGAACATAGTCCAGATTAAATATGCTGATGAGTGTACTGAATGCATTAGTTTGGCACAGGCGCAAAACTTAGACTATGCCCTTGTGAGTACAACATATAGTAGCCAAGGAAAAACTGCGGATCGGGTGTTAATTTCGGCAGATTTCACTATTGGACAGGAAAGTTTTTATGTTGCTGCCAGCCGTGCAAGGCATGAATTAAAGATTTACACCGAAGATCCAACCCGGTTGCTCTGGTTAGCGCAACAGTCGAAGTCTAAAGAAAATGCCTTGGAATTGTTACGAAAACAAATTCAGAAATCGACGATTGAGCAGCACCAAGCAATAACTATAAATACAAGTGCCCCTTTTGAGAAGCCAGTACTAAAACAAGAGACGACAGTATCTACTCCTTTTGTCGAGCCAATTGTGAAATCAGTTGCATCTAGCCGGACAACAAGCCATGATTCATCAATAAAAGTACCGAAAGTTTTGCCCGTCTTGAAAGAGACACCAAATTATAATACTGTTGAATCGGTTTTCTCTAAGCCAGTACTGAAATCTGCTGCCCCAACAGAAGCATTTTGGACACCACATCATACTAAAGACATTCCCAATTTTCTTGAACCAAAGCACTGGCAAGAGTTTGAAGATAGCGCTATCCATCCCGATATTACAGCGTTGAACTTTGAGAGTCTTCAGTTTAACTATGCAGGTGGTGAGCATGAAGCCTGGGAACGGCTCATGGTCAGCGAAAAGCTGAATCGAACAAATACAGGACGGCTAACAGATGGTTTTATAAGGGCATATTCGCATCTTGATGCTGGTGGCTGGTGGTGTGATGCTGGAGTTGATGCACGTTCATTCGCTGACTTAAAGCCAGGTGAGAAACCGCCGATTAAAAGATGGGGATGTTACAAGCCAAATCAACCAAGACCCAAAAAAGATGAGTCTGGGCAAATAATTGAAGGGAAATTCATTAAATATGAGCATCCCCCAAAAGTTGAATTAAGTATATTCTTGCTAGATGTCCCTGACGATATTGCCGAACGCATTTACTCCAAATACAAGGTGAACCCCAGTGATAGCGATCGCCAGTCAGGATTTTGGTACTGTGTCTGGAAACATAATATCCCCTGTGCGATCGCAGAAGGCGCGAAAAAAGCAGCCAGTCTGTTGAGTCAGGGTCATGCTGCCATTGGGCTACCTGGGATTTCATCGGGATACCGAACTCCCAAAGATGAGTTTGGTAAAAAAATCGGTAAGTCTTACCTACATGAGGAATTAGCGGTTTTCGCCACACAAGGGAGAGTTTTCAAGTTCTGCTTTGACTACGAAACCAAGCCCGAAACTAAGCTCCATATCGAGCGAGATATTTCCGTGACTGGAAGATTGTTACAAGAAGCTGGAGCAAGAGTAAAAGTTGTCAGCTTGCCAGGGCCTTCTAAAGGTGTTGATGATTTCATAGTCGCAAGTGGGCCACTAGCTTACGAGAAATTGAGCCATGAAGCAAAGCGTTTAAGAGACTGGCAACAGCAGAATCAACGCTTCTTGAATGCGGCTTTTCCATCACCGCCTCATCTGACACCAGAACAACGTTCTATACAACTTGAGGGAACAGGCAACAGGGAACGGACAACAGGGAATGACAAATTGGATCTCTTACCAACACACAGGGAAGAGGAAATAGAAAAAACTGTTGCCTGTTCCCCATTGCCTGTTCCCTATCTTTTACAAAATAAACCACAGGTACAAACCCATGACTTTAACCAACGACAACAACCCAACACAGATACAGTTGCTAACCGAGAAGATAGAGCAATTGACCCAGAGAATCGAGCAGTTACAAACCAACAGCCAGCAGATGAGCGAGCTAATCAAGTTATTAGAAACGAGTCAAACCGAGAAACTAACCGAAATGAGTGCGAGTCACGCGAATTTCTTGCAGCAATTAACCGAGATGCTGAACTCGAAAAAGTCTTCGAGCATGGAGACGATATTGCAGGAATTGACCAAAGCTCTACAGATGATGGGCTTCGAGGTCAACGAACAGAGAAACTCTCAAGACAAGTTAACGGACAAAATTCAACAATTTTTAATAGAGAAACAAATTACGTCCATTCTTCACAACCAGCCACCAGACAACTCTTAAATACAATCTCTAATTATATTGAGCAATCAGCTATCGAGTCTGCTTTAACCCAAACAATATTAGGATTGACAGAACAACTTTCTCAATCTCACCAACAAATTGTTGCTGCTAAAAGTACATTCAATGAGTTTGATGAAGCGGTTACGGCTGAGTTGCAATCTCATGTAGAGAAGAGAGCTATTTTATCCACCTCTAACTCTGTTGAGCAATCAGCTACTGAGTCAACCTTAGCTAAAACATTACTAGCAGAATTAAAGTTGCATCTCAAACAGATGATTCAGGGTTTAGATATTGAAAGATTGGCAGAAGTAGTTATGGAAGTAGGAAAATATGTCAAAGGTGAAAAGGTAACAGGAGCAAAGGTCAGCGAGTTATTTACGAGTGTTACAACTGATGCTTTAGCTTTGACTTTTGAGGAAAAAATGAACATCGTTAGGCAACTGATTAGAGATGACAAACCATTGATTCTGAAGAGATTGAAAATAAACCCTCAACAATCAGATGATAACGGGGAGCAAATCAGGTTTCGGCGCTAACTAATCAATTGGAAATGAAAATTAAGACTTACCACTTATTGTTATTCCCACTATTTTTAACTGCTTACCTAAGACAAAATTTACTAGTTTCTGACCGCTCACTAAGATTATTTTGTCGGAGCGACGAATCAATTGTTTTGATAACTGTCCAGTTATGCCAGTATGCACGAAGAATCCACCACTAGCTCTTTCATGCTCAATACAAGACAGGAAATCTTTGATGTGTTCTGCATTAATGTGATTAGTGTAGCGTTTAACCTGGATTACATAGAGCTTTCCCAAAATTAATACGCGACCGTCTATACCGCCGTCACCAGTGTACCGAAAGTTGCGTTGGATTTGCCAGCCCTGTTCAAGGCAGCAAGTAAGTACCAACTCTTCAAAAACGTAAGATGATATCCTACGCAGTGTGGCGATTACTACTGGTAATTTAACGATGGGAGTTTTGCTCCGAAGCCGTTGCAGCACTTGAGAGGCGTACTGAATATTTGCCTGCTTTTTAAGCTTTTTAGCTCATCTAACCCTTCGCTTTGTTGCTTTGCTTAGTGGTAACTGCTTTTTAAAATTTTTAGCTAAGAGAGCCTTTTGCGTTGGTACTGGGCTTAATGGTACAAAATTTTGAGGTGAAATTGACGACGCTTTTGTACTCTTGGCTGGTAATTGGTCAGGTTTAAAATCTTGGGAGCGATACTTTGGCTCAGGAAGAGGAGGTGGAAAAAAACCAAACAGCCAACCTAGAAAAATTATCCCACCCAGTCCAAACAACAAACCAATAATAAGCATTTTCACCACCTTGGGGGAGCTTTCTGGGGCGGGGGCAGAGGAGATAACTGGGAGCAACGCGAAAAAGTGAGATCGTCATGAAATAGGCTCTTGAGCAAGGGAGCAGGGGAGCAGAGGGAGTAAAGAGACAAAATTTGAGTACTTTTTACGAGCGTTAGAGATTGCTTATACACTTATCTCTTCCTCTTCCTCCCCTGCACCTCTGCTTTATC
>JADEXV010000290.1 GCA_015206945.1 Nostocales cyanobacterium LEGE 12452
GGGCAACATGAGCGCCCTAAATCTGCGACGGGTGGGGACACCCATCCCACAAGAAAATTTGGGATGTTTTTTTATTTGGAAGTTCCTAACTGTGCGCTCAAAGCGTATATTGCATTTAAATAAAACATGAAAAAATCCCCTGACTTCTAGCCAGAGGATTTTCAAACTTGGTCTATTAAACAGTTAGAGAATTATTTTTTAGGCGAAATGAGCATCATCATGTTTCGTCCTTCTTTTTTAGGCGCTTGTTGAAGCTCACCAAAAGGCTCCAAATCCGTTGCCATTCGCTTGAGCAAATCTTCTGCTAGGTCGCTGTGTTGAATTTCTCGACCCCGGAACATCACAGTCGCTTTGACTTTATCGCCATCTTTCAAAAAGCGCTCTGCTTGCTTAACACGTACGTTGTAGTCGTGTTCTTCTATTTTGTAGCGCATCTTAACTTCTTTGACATCAGCCGTGTGCTGTTTTTTCCGGGCTTCCCGCGCCTTTTTTTCCTGTTCAAACTTGTATTTCCCGTAGTCCATAATCCGACAAACTGGCGGGTCAGCTTTATCGCTGATTAGCACCAAATCTAGCTCTTTTTCTTCTGCTAGTTGTAGTGCTTCCTGTGGGGGCATAATTCCCAGTTGGGCACCGTCAGTGTCAATGACCCGAATTTTCGGGAAGCGAATTCGTTCGTTAATTTGGGGCAGATCGCGAGTTCTTTTCTTCTCAATCACAGCCATTATGATTAGTGGGAGCTCTTAAATGAAGGATTTGGTGTAGTCTAAATTGGTATGCCTCAGAGGCAAAATACAGAAGTAACTCAGGACTGAAAACATAGTCTCCAGTTCTAGGGTAACTAATCTATAAAATAGTTGCCTCGTTGTATTTGTCATTTTACTCAGTCTGAGAGAATTTCTCTGCAATAGTTAATCTAAATTAGACAACCTAGACTCATATTAAATATTATTACAATTATTTAGCAAGACTTTTTGCGATCGCGTAACCGCCCACAGTAGGCGATCGCATTGAGCAACATCACCAGGACTAGTACAGCACGGCGTAAATAAACCACCCATTCCAAATCAACAAAACTCTTACGCTATATTCCTTTTGACTTTTGACTTTTGACTTTTGACTTGCGGTACTAGCCCTTTCAAGGTGTTGTGTGATGGACTAATTTGTAGTTTGGTAACTACAGCTGATAAGAAGCCGTCAAAGCCACTGCCAGAGCATCCGCAGCATCATCAGGCTTAGGAATTTCATCTAAATCCAATTCCCGCGCCACCGCTTCTTGCACTTCTGACTTATCAGCATTGCCATAGCCTGTTAAAGCTTGTTTAATTTGAGCCGGAGTAAACTCTACATAAGGAAGACGACGCTGCCCCAACACTAAAATGACTATACCCCGCGCCTGTGCAACTAGGATAGTACTTGACATCCGATAGAAGAATAGTTTCTCGATCGCCACTAAATCTGGTTGAAATTCCTCCATCACGGTGTGTAAATCATCAAACAAGGTACATAAGCGCTGTCCCATTTCTACATCTGCTGACGTTTTAATTACTCCAAAATCCAGCATATTTACTGTAGTCTCTGGTACTTTGTTGAGATTTTGTGTGCAGCTAATTGCCCCAAATCCTAAAATTGCCAGTCCTGGATCTAATCCTAAAATTCGTTTTTCCATTAAATTTACTTTTACCAAGCCAGGGTATTGTTTAACTAGAAATCCTGGCAATGTTCACGACTTGCTCTTAGTCTAATAGGATTGATAAATATAATAGTTTCACGCCTGGTCTCTTAAACCAAGCGGTGTAGATTTTCTGTTAATTATTGTTTGTAGCACTGCTCCAAATTAGGTATGTCAATTGGTTTTCTCAGACAAGCCCTCAACGCCCTGCAAAAGCAGTCGCGCTCTCGTACTTCTTATCGGGTTAACCAGTGGTTCAAATGGTTATCCCCTGGACTATCGGTAAAACGCTGGTTGTTAATTAGTGTTGGGGGTGTACTGCTGGCGAGTTTGGGGTTAGCTATTTGGATTAAGCTGACCCCAATTTTTTGGATGATTGAGTTGGTTAGAGGTTTCTTGGGTGTCATCACCAACCTCTTACCCAACTATATCAGTGGGCCTTTGGTGCTGCTTGGCGGCTTGCTGTTAGTGCTTTGGGGGCAAACTCGCACAGTCGGCTCAATTACTAAGGTACTAAGAGCAGAAGGCGGAGAGGAACTCATTGATGTCTTGCTGGCCCATCGTCGATTGTACCGAGGCCCAAAAATAGTGGTAATTGGTGGTGGTACGGGACTTTCTACGTTGTTGAGAGGACTGAAAACCTACAGCGCTAATATTACTGCAATTGTCACTGTCGCCGATGATGGCGGATCTTCTGGGCGTTTGCGTCAAGAGTTTGGAGTGCTGCCACCAGGAGATATTCGCAATTGTTTGGCTGCACTAGCAGATGAAGAAAAGTTATTAACAGAACTGTTTCAATACCGTTTTCGGGCTGGAGACGGGTTAACTGGTCACAGTTTTGGCAATTTGTTTTTAACGGCAATGAGTGATATTACTGGAGATTTAGAACAAGCAGTTGCAGCCAGTTCTAAAGTTCTAGCGGTGCGAGGACAAGTACTACCAGCAACTCTCAGTGATGTTCGCCTCTGGGCAGAATTAACCGATGGTCGTCGTATTGAAGGGGAGTCTAGTATTCCCAAAGCTGGTGGTAAAATTGTCAAAATTGGCTGCATTCCAGCTAATCCTCCGGCGGTGCCAGCAGCTATTAAGGCAATTAAAGAAGCTGACTATATCATTATTGGCCCAGGTAGCCTTTATACAAGCCTAATTCCTAATTTATTAGTACCAGAAATTGCCGATGCGATCGCTCAATCAGATGCCCCACGTATTTATATCTGCAATATCATGACTCAACCAGGAGAAACTGAAGGCTACACTGTTGCCGACCACATCAGAGCAATTGATGCTGCTTGTGGAGAAAGACGACTATTCGATGCTGTATTAATACACAAAAAATCCCCTTCGGAGCAATCACTTATCCGCTACGCCCAACAAAACTCCCATCCCGTTTTCCTCGATAGAGAAGCCGTAACTCAACTAGGACGACGGATTGTTCTAGCTAATGTTTTATATGAAGATGAAACAGGTTTTGTACGTCACAATCCGCAGAAATTAGCACAAGTGTTATTGCGGTGGTACGGTAGAACTCAGTCCCTTCGAGGAATTCAAAATTCAAAATTCAAAATTCAAAATTCAAAATTCAAAATTAAGGAAGATGAAAATTAGTCATTTGTTTTTTGTTTAAACTAATGACTAATGACTAATGACTAATTATGAAAATTTTTCTTGCAGATACAGAAGCAACGCTGCGCTTAGGTATTACTCTTGGTGAATCCCTGACACCTGGGAGTGTAATTTTACTAGAAGGTGATTTAGGCGCTGGTAAAACTACTTTAGTTCAAGGCATTGGTAAAGGTTTAGGAATTACTGAACCCATTGTCAGTCCCACTTTCACGCTGATTAATGAGTACACAGAAGGGCGCTTTCCTCTTTACCATCTGGATTTATATCGCTTAGAACCGCAAGAAGTTGCAACCCTAAATTTAGAAAGTTACTGGGAAGGTGTTGAAGTGATACCAGGAATTGTGGCAGTTGAATGGGCGGAACGATTGCCCTACAAGCCAGAGAGTTATCTGAGCGTGAGTCTGACTTATGGACATGAAGGCACTCGTCAAGTCGAACTCACACCATTCAATTGTGCGATTAGCAAAGTCATTGCGGCAATTTAAGCTCATCTCCTGACTTAAGTACGAGGGATTTCAGTTTTTTGATCGCAACAGTCAAAAATTCCTATAAATAATCGAAAGAGAACTTTACACTCGTCCTATCTGCCACTACCACGTTCGCCACTGTCAGTTCCTAACATTGTTATCTCAGCCAAAACAAAAATATTTAATCAGCTTTTCTTCAATAGAAAACTGGTAGTCAGCTTTGCTGACACCTGCCCCTATAACTTTAGGAAAGTTCGTAACACACTGGCTTTCTTTAAAAGGGAGACTATTTTTTTCTTCACTCCCTTAAATCTAGGCGGGGTTATATTATCCGAACAGTATTGAACCTAAAGTGATTCTTAACTAAACGGGATATATGGCATCTATTAGCTTTATTGCTGTAATCAGCAGTTAAAAACTGATTTTAGATGGTTGGGATACGAATCAAGCAAGTGTAAATAAACTGTTGTTGGGTTCAATGAAAGTTTTGAGAGAACTTAGCCAGCTTCGATTGAACCCGATTAGTTCCCTACTGTGGTTCAAAGATGGAATCTAGATTATTTAGCAGTGAATGCTAGTAAAAAAAAGTTAAGCAATCATCAGTTTCTGTATAATTTTAACTTTTCTTACACTTAGTATTCCCAAGTTAAGTTCACAATCTATACAAAAAAATAAACTATTTTATAAATTTATAAAATTAGTTTTAATAATTTTAACTAGCAATAAATTCTTATATTCACATCTGTAATTAGCACCGATATCAATAAAATATTTAACTAAAATATCTCGTATTTATACATATTTTATCTAGAAAGACAAGATGTATGAAGTAAGTTGGTACGAAAAAATAAAACTCTGTATCTTTACATAGTTTTATTTGTAGAGTTAGCTATTTGTTACACTTAACAATTCAGACTTCAGCAAAAACACCCAATCTACGGTTTTTAAGTGTAGATTGAGCGTTTTTGCAATGGGTAGAGTCTTTTGTCGAACAAGTGCAGGCTATTAGCTAGTCGAAGTCACTTTTGTTACAAATCTTCATCAAAATTCTATTCCGATATATCGCGATATATTCCGATATATCGTATATTAGAGAAAGTTGATTTGAGATTTACTTAATGTTTAGACATTTTCGGTCACGTTTTGGCGCACCTGCATGGGCAGGAGTTAGCGAAGAGGATTCATTGCTTGTCAGGTCTTGGTTTGGACATGGCAACCATCATGACAAGCATCATGGTAGACATCATGACAAACACTTTGATAATGAAATGTTTGGTCGTGGTTGGGGAGATGAATACCGGACTCGTCGGGGTGACATCAAGTTCATTCTGCTGGAATTGTTATCCGAGCATCCTAGTCATGGTTACGACCTGATTAAAGAGATGGAAACTCGCTATGGTGGTTTCCGTCGCCTCAGTCCCGGCTCAGTGTATCCAACACTCCAATTGCTGGAAGAAGGTGGTTATCTCAAGAGCGCACAGGAAGGAGGCAAGCGGATTTATACGATTACGGATGAAGGTAAACAATTATTGGCAGAACGTACCCAACAAGAACCTTCAGATACTCCTTGGGATACCTTCAAAAGTTTTGTTACAGGTAAGCCCCAAGAGTTTATTGAATTGCGGAATGCCGCTACAGAGTTAGCTGCTGCGGTGGTGCAGGTTGCTCGTAGTGGCAATATGGGGCGAATAAATCGGGTGCGCGAGCTTTTAGAGCAAGTTAAACGAGAAATTTACGCGATTCTGGCTGAAAAATAAGTACAGGTTCGTAGTAAGACTTTAGTCCTTATTTTCTAAACACTAAACTGCTTACTACAAACTCTCTAGTAGTTTGCCTACGCTGTTAATTGCATTAGCGTTCGCTGTCCAACATTTGCATCTGATATTCGTCATAACGAGTGCCTGCGATCGCAGATGCGGGAATTGCTGCTTCAATACGGGTTAATTCTTCCGGGGATAGATTTACATCCAGAGCCGCCAACGATTCGGAAAGTTGGGTGCGCTTGCGTGCGCCGATAACTGGCACAATATTTCTGCTTTTTGCAAGTACCCAAGCAATAGCCAACTGTGAAGAAAGAACTCCTTTCTCGGCGGCAATTTGCTTTAGTTCTTCGAGCAAGCGCTGATTCTGAGCAAGGTTTTCTTTACTGAAGCGTGGTAAGTAGGCACGAAAATCGCCCTGTGTGGATGGAGTGGAGCCACTTAAGAGTCCTCGTGAAAGCACGCCATAGGCAGTTACGCCAATACCAAGTTCTTCCAGTACAGGAAAAATCTCGCTCTCAGGACTACGGCTAATCAGGGAATACTCGATTTGTAGGTCACTGATGGGGTGGATGGCATGGGCGCGGCGAATAGTGTCCGCTCCCACTTCCGATAGCCCAATATGTCGGACGTAGCCAGCCGTGACTAGCTCGGCGATCGCGCCGATGGTGTCTTCAATGGGAACTTGTCGGTCTAATCGAGCCGGACGGTAAATATCAATGTGGTCTACTCCCAATCGGGTAAGACTATAAGCGACAAAATTTTTCACTGAAGAAGGGCGGGTATCTATACCAATCCATCCACCATCGGGAGTACGTAAAGCGCCGAATTTCACCGAAACCAGTGCTTTGTCTCGACGATCCTTGATTGCCCGACCAATTAGCATCTCATTGTGTCCGCTGCCATAGAAATCGCCAGTATCCAATAATGTCATCCCGCGATCGAGAGCTGCTTGGATAGTTGCAATGCTTTCGTTTTCATCTGCTGCGCCGTACATACCGGACATACCCATACATCCGAGAGCTAGGGGGAAAACAGTTAGACCTTTAGAACCAAGTTGGCGAGGTTGAATTTTATTTTGGGTAGTCATATGGGGCTTCTCAGTTGTTTTACTGCTAGCTTAGGTTGAAAATTCTTCGCATCTTTGCGTAACTATACGCTGGCTGTGGGGCGCACGATAATCTCATTCACATCAACGTCATCCGGTTGTTCGATTGCAAAGGCGATCGCTCTGGCGATCGCTTCAGCCGGAAGCGCAATCTTGCGGAATTCCTGCATACCTTTGCCAGCTTCGAGGTCAGTAATGCTATCGGCCAGTTCTGACTCCGTTACGCCCGGCGAAATAACTGTAACGCGAATGTCAGTATTTTCCTGACGCAGCCCCTCCGAAATTGCCAACACCGCGAACTTAGTTGCTGAGTAAACGGCGCAGGTTGGCCAGACAGCGTGTCCGCCGATGGAGGACAAGTTGACGAACTGGCCAAATCCTTGGCGTTTCATCAGCGGTAGCCCAGCAGCAATGCCATTGAGTACGCCACGGATGTTCACGTCAATCATCCAGTCCCATTCATCAACCTTCAGTGCTTCTAGCTTCGAGAGCGGCATAACGCCTGCATTGTTAACGATGACATCAATGCGGCCAAATTTGCTTTGAGCAAATTCTACAAAGGCTTGGAAGTCGGCGCGATCGGTAACATCGAGGGTCTGATACTCCGCCGAGCCTCCCTCAGAGCGGATTGTAGCCACGAGGGTTTCTAGCCGCTCCGTGCGTCGTGCGCCCAGGATGACGTGGATGCCCTTACGAGCGAGTAGACGTGCTGTTGCCTCACCGATACCGCTGCTTGCGCCTGTAATTAGTACGACTTTCTGTTGATTGGTAGTCATAAAACCGGATCTCCAAGTTGTTGTATTCTCTAGCACACTCTTAGATTAAGAGTGTCAAAGCTTGATGCGGTAATCTGAACCTGCGAAATTCTTGCCTAATCCTACATTTTTCTTCATTGTTGATCATAAAAAGATAAGCTGATCTCAGCGGCTAAATAGATTGCGGCTGCCCTGGGTGTTAGTTTCATAAAGGATTTC
The DNA here is from genome assembly GCA_015206945.1 of Nostocales cyanobacterium LEGE 12452. Classification (GTDB taxonomy): domain Bacteria; phylum Cyanobacteriota; class Cyanobacteriia; order Cyanobacteriales; family Nostocaceae; genus Nostoc. Next base: position 7,605 of record JADEXV010000290.1, read on the forward strand.
AAACTATATTATGGAACAGACTGTTAAAAAGCAGCAGTCCGAGCTAGCCGCTCTGATTGCACAAAACAGTAATGGAGATGGTGTCCATCCCACAGCGATCAAGCGGTTATTCCTGATCCGTTCCTCACAACCTACTGCGCCTCTCCATGCCCTGCATGAGCCTGCTCTGTGCATCGTCGCTCAGGGCAAGAAACAGGTAATGTTGGCAGACAATCTGTATGTTTATGGTCAAGACCAATATTTGGTGGTGTCCATCGATCTGCCTGTTGTCGGTCAAGTGATTGAAGCAACGCCAAGCTTTCCATATCTGTGTCTTCGGCTCGATTTAGATATGGGAGAACTCAGCACACTGATGATGGAGGCAAAACTAGAAGCTCCAGCGAACGAACCACCGGAACCGGGCTTGTCTATTAATCCTGTTAGCCCGCAACTACTTGATGCCGCAATCCGACTTGTACGATTGTTGGAAACGCCTCAAGATATTGCCATCCTCGCACCTTTGATTGTCCGAGAAATTCTCTACCGTTTGTTATCTGGCGAACACAGTGCTAGATTGCGACAGATTGCTTTAGTCGATAAACAACTCCAAGCAATTAGCAGAGCGATCAACTGGCTTAAATGGAACTACGAAAAACCATTTCGGATCGATACGATCGCTCGTGAAGCGCGCATGAGTCCCTCGTCGCTTCATCATCACTTCAAGTCAATCACCACCATGAGTCCTTTGCAATATCAAAAACAACTTAGGCTTCAACAAGCCCGTCGCCTGATGCTGGGACAGGGTATGGATGCGGCAACAGCTAGTCATTACGTGGGTTATGAAAGCCCCTCACAGTTCAGCCGTGAATACAGTCGTTTGTTCGGCGCACCACCGTTGCGTGATATGGCTCGGTTAAAAAGTGGAGTTTTTGGGGATGGGGGATGAGG